>JAXJVI010000138.1:0-2396 GCA_036308615.1 Acutalibacteraceae bacterium
ATCTGCCATCAGGTGCACTTGGAGCGCTTCGGCAAGCCGGGCAAGACCTTGATCGGTTCCGACAGCCACACCCCCACAGGCGGCGGTATCGGTATGCTGGCAATGGGCGCGGGCGGTCTTGATGTTGCGGTCGCAATGGGCGGCGGCGCATATTATATCACTATGCCAAAGATGTTCAAGGTAAATCTTACCGGTAAATTAAATCCCTATGTCACCGCAAAGGATATAAGCCTTGAGATTTTGCGTATCCTTTCGGTTAAGGGCGGCGTCGGCGCTGTTATCGAGTGGGGCGGCGAGGGTATTAAGTATCTTTCGGTACCCGAGCGCGCCACCATTACCAATATGGGAACGGAGCTTGGCGCTACCACCTCTATTTTCCCCTCCGACGAGGTTACAAGGAAGTTCTTGGAGGCAGAGGGCAGAGCGGAGGATTACACACCCCTTGCAAGCGACCCCGACGCGGTTTACGATAGGGTTATCGATATTAACCTTGACGAATTAAAGCCCATGATTGCCTGCCCCCACAGCCCCGATAATGTTGTAACGGTTGAGTCCTTAAAGGGCACAAAGGTTGATCAGGTTTGTATCGGCTCCTGCACAAACTCTTCACTTTACGATATGTTAAAGGTGGCGGCTATCTTGAAGGGCAAAACCATTTCGCCCTCTGTAAGCCTTTCAATTTCCCCCGGCTCTAAACAGGTGCTTTCAATGCTTGCCGACTGCGGGGCGTTAAGCGATATTTTGGCAAGCGGAGCCCGTGTGCTTGAATGTGCCTGCGGCCCCTGTATCGGAATGGGCTTTTCTCCGAACAGCGCGGGTGTTTCCCTTAGAACCTTTAACCGCAACTTTATAGGAAGAAGCGGAACCGCCGACGCTCAGGTTTACCTCGTTTCTCCCGAAACTGCGGTTGCGGCGGCATTGACGGGTGAAATTACCGACCCGAGACTTTTAGGTGACGAGCTACAGGTTAAAATGCCCGAGTCCTTTAAGATTGACGACAGCGCGGTTATCGCACCTGCGACACCTGAAGAGGCTAAGGACTTGGAGGTACTTCGCGGACCTAACATTAAGCCCTTCCCAAAATCTGCGCCGCAAGAGGATTCCCTAACCGCTGAATTGGTGCTTAAGGTGGGCGACAATATCACCACAGACCATATTATGCCGGCAGGCGCAAAGATTCTGCCCTACCGCTCTAATATTCCGCATCTCTCGCAGTTCTGCTTCGGCGTTTGCGATGAAACCTTCCCCGAGAGGGCAAAGGCTTTAGGCAAGAGCATTATCGTCGGCGGAAGCAACTACGGTCAGGGCTCGTCCCGTGAGCACGCGGCGCTTGTTCCTATGTATTTGGGCGTTCGTGCGGTTATCACAAAGAGCTTTGCGAGAATCCATGTTGCAAACCTTATAAACGCGGGTATTATGCCCCTTACATTTAAGAACCCCGAGGATTACGATAAATTAAATCAGGGCGACAAGCTTACCCTTACAAATGTTTTTGGCGGTATGGATAAGGGCGAAATTGTTTTGAAGGACGAAACAACGGGCGAGAGCTTCCCGCTTTCCTGCTCCTTTACCGAAAGACAAAAGGCAATACTAAAAGCGGGCGGACTGCTTGAATATACAAAGAACGGAGAAAACTAGGATGGATAAGTACATTAATGAAGCGGTTGAACAATTCAGAAGCATTTTAACCGAGCAAATTGCGCGCGAGCGCAAAATGGAGCAGGATAAAAGGGTTACCGATTATTCAAGGCTTGATAAAATTATTATAGGTATCTGCGGCGGCGACGGCATAGGGCCGATAATTTCCGCCGAGTCCGAAAGGCTTTTGCAGTTTATTTTAAAGGACGAAATTGCGGCGGGCAAAATCGAGCTTCGCACTATCGAGGGACTCACTATCGAGAACCGTATCGCCCACAATAAGGCTATTCCCGATGATGTTTTGGCTGAAATCAAGGCTTGTAATGTCATCTTAAAAGCACCGACCACCACATTAAAGGGCGGTACGCTTGAGAGCGCGAATGTCGCAATGCGCCGCGAGCTTGACCTTTATGCGAATGTTCGTCCCGTTGCCGTACCCGAGCTTGGTATAGACTGGACCTTCTTCCGCGAGAATACCGAGGGCGAGTATGTTTTGGGAAGCCGCGGCGTTGAAATTCCCGACACCTTGGCTTTCGATTTCAAGGTTACCACCAACGAGGGTACAAAGCGTATAGCCCGCGCCGCCTTTGAGTATGCGAAAAATAACGGCAAAACCAGCGTTGCTATCGTTACAAAGGCAAATATTATGAAGAAGACCGACGGTAAGTTCTCCGAACTTTGCCACGAGGTTGCAAAGGATTACCCCGGTATCGAGGCAGAAGATTGGTACATTGATATTATGACTGCTAACCTTGCTG
>JAXJVI010000139.1:0-2733 GCA_036308615.1 Acutalibacteraceae bacterium
CTTAATAGTTTCATTGTAGGTTAAAAAGTCGCGCAAAAATGCGGGACAGCTGCTAAGAATTTCAAGCTTCATATTTTTCTCCTATAAAAGCCTCCCTTGCCTAAAGGGAGGTGGCAGCCGGAGGCTGACGGAGGGATTCTTTAACCCTCCAATCAATATACTCGCAAACACCCGTAAAATTGTTATTAACTTCATTATTAGGTATGCGAATTACCGTTAAGTTTCTGCTTTCGATTTTTTCTGTTCGGATTTTATCTTTCAGCAGTCCTTTTTCCTCATAATGCTGTGACCCGTCAAGCTCTATAATCAAGCGGGCTTCGTGACAGTAGAAATCAGCAATGTAGTTCTCTATTACCTTTTGCCGTAAAAATCGGACAGGATATGAACGCAAAAAGTCGTACCACAAATGCCGTTCTTCCTTTGTCATATTTTTTCGCAGGGCTTTTGCGTTGTCGGTTAGCTTTGTGTTATGCTTGCGCTCCGTAATGTATCCCTCCGTCTTCGCCTTGCGGCGAATCCACCTCCCGTGAGGCTTGGGAGGCTTATTTAACTATAATATACCACCAAACCGAAAATTTTTCAATCTTAAAGAAATCTTAATAATTAAAACACTTTTATCTTAATAGATTACCTGATATAATATGGGTGAGGTGGGAGAGATGTATAACATTTTGGTTTGCGATGATGAAAGGGATATTGTTTCGGCGCTTAAGATTTATCTTGAAGCCGAGGGGTATTGCATTTACACCGCCTACAACGGAAACGAGGCGGTAAGATCGGTCGAGGACAACGACATTCACCTTGTGCTTATGGATATAATGATGCCCGAGTGCGACGGCATTACCGCTATGGTTAAATTGCGCGAAATATCAAATATCCCCGTGATACTGCTTACCGCTAAAAGCGAGGACACCGACAAGATTTTAGGGCTTAATGTGGGGGCGGACGATTATGTTACAAAGCCCTTTAATCCCGTTGAGGTGATAGCAAGGGTAAAATCCCAGCTAAGGCGGTATATGCAGTTAGGCGGCGGGCATAAGGCTGAGCCTGAAAGCGGGTTTACTATCGGGAATATAGAGCTTAACGATAAATCAAAGCAGGTGTTTGTGGACGGCGAGGAGGTTTCATTAACCCCTACCGAGTTTGAAATACTAAAGCTTTTAATGAAAAACGCGGGCGAGGTGCTGTCTCCCAAAGAGATTTACAAAAAGGTCTGGGGCGGCGAGGCTCTGGGAGCCGAAAGCACCGTGGCGGTACATATAAGGCATTTAAGGGAGAAAATCGAGATAAACCCCGCCGAGCCCCGTTATTTAAAGGTGGTGTGGGCGCACGGCTACAAAATGGAAAAGGGGGATAAAAAATGAAAAAATTAACCGAAAATTTAGGGGCAAAAATCACCGCGATATTTCTTTCCTTTATAGCCTTTGCGGCGGTGATAGCGTCGGTGATAACTATTATATTTTTGCTAGATAATGATTGCTATACCAAAACCCGTGACGAGCTTCAGACCGATATAATGGAAAACCGCATAGGAAACGGGCATATTTATAATATTTTAGAGATCTATGAAAACGGGGAAAGCGTAGAAAATTACTGCGACGATCAGCGGATTTATTATACGATTGAGGACTATAGAGACGGCGGAGTATTAGAGGGAAATTACACGGGACAGAGCTTTATTGTACAAAAACGCCAGCTTAATCTGACGACCTATGAAGAAAGGGCGTACGAGGACGAAAACGGCGATATGCACTGGACCTCTATTGAAAGGTCTCCTATAAGTATAACCGTTTATATTCCGAGGGAGGCGCTTTCGGGCAACGGTCAGCTATTGCTGAATGTTGTCGATACGGCTTATACACTCCGTTACGGGGTGATTTGGATATTAGGCGTATCCGCGCTTGTGCTTGTGGTTTCACTTTGCTACCTTTATGCCGCGGTGGGTCACAGAAAGGGCGGAGTTATAGCCCTTAACCGCCTTGACCGCATACCCTTTGATCTGCTTACGGCGGCGGTTGCGGTTATTGCGGTGTTAAGTATATTATTAATTGACACGGCGATGCACAGCGGCGACCTTGATTTCATTGTAGCCTTAGCGGCGATTTTAAGCACGGATTATTTTGTAGCCCTCGGCTATACCTTAAGCTTTGCGACACGGCTTAAAACCCGAACGCTGCTTAAAAACAATATTATATATAAGCTTTGGTTTATCGCGGGAAAATGTATAAAAAAGGTTTTGGCTTGGTTTAAATACCTCTTTAAAAATATTCCCACGGTCGCTAAAACCGCGATTATAACCTCGGCGGTGGGGCTGTTCCAGTTTATTATAATTGCAATTTTCGCTTATTACCCTGTGGAAAGAACATTTTTACTGTTTCTGTTTACGGTGCTTGATATAGCGGTTATAATATCGCTGTCGATTCTGCTTAAAAGGATTAAGGAGGGCGGCGAGAAAATAGCCGCAGGCGACCTTGAACATAAGATAGACACAAAATATATGTACGGCGATTTTAAGGATTTTGCAAACAGCCTTAACAATATAAATGAGGGCTTGTCGGTTGCCATAAATGAGAAAATAAAGAGCGAGCGGTTTAAAACCGAGCTTATCACCAATGTTTCCCACGATATTAAAACCCCGCTCACCTCTATAATAAACTATGTTGACCTTATCAAAAAGGAAGAGCCCGAAAACCAAAATATCAGGGAATATATCGATGTTTTGGATAGGCAGTC
>JAXJVI010000140.1:0-2130 GCA_036308615.1 Acutalibacteraceae bacterium
GAATGATAGAGGATATTTGATATATTGTGGTTTTTCGCTGTCGGAGAGTTTTTTCAGCAGAGCCTATGTATATATTTTTTTATATTACCGTGTCAATAAGCTGTCCGGCGAGATCATAGCTTTCAAAGCGCATAATGCTTTCTTCATGGGTTCCATAGCTGAGAAAATTCACGCTTCCGTACCAAGCGACTTTTTGATCGATTACTGTGAACTTCTGATGAAATTCGGATTTGTATTTTACATGGATTCCGTGACCCAAAAGCAATTCGGCGTTTTGAATAACGGTATCGCGTTCTTTTTCTTTGAAATCCTCCGGCGGACGGGTTACGACAGTGACGGAAACGCCATTCAGAATTACCTGCGACAAAAGTTTTATCGTTTGTGTTAAGCGGTTTTTACGCATAAACGGGCTGACGATCAGAATCTCTTTAGTTGCGTGCATAACGTCGTCTGCAAATACTGGATAAAAGCTTTTTCCGTCATAAATCAGATTCGGTGTTATAGGCTCAATTGTTTTGATTTTTGCCTTATATCCCACAGCGGCATATCCTTTTACGCGCTTTTGATACATTTTTTCGAGCATAGGTACATGAATATCCACATAATCATAAACCTGCACCTCGGTTTTGCCGGTATAATTGCGGTGCAGTCTGCCTGTATATTGAGCGACCTTACCTTTCCATGCAATTGGCAGCGCGAGAAATAGAGTATCAAGCCTTGGATAATCAAACCCTTCGCCAACATATTTTCCGGTGGCGATGATAATAAGCTTTTCGTTGTCAGGGATTGATTCAAGCTTCGCGAGTGTTTCTCTCTTTTCTTTTTGCGAGCTTGTTCCGAAGAGAGTGATAATGTTATCACATTTTCCTGACAACAATCCGCTTATAGTTTCTATGTGCTCACGCCGTTCTGTTAAGATTATTGGAGTTCTGCCATCACTTAAAGCTTCGATCACGTCATTTGCAATCAGATTATTGCGCAGTTGGTTTTCGGACAATTCCTTATATAATGTTGTAATCGTTTTATCCGCAGCGGAACGGAATGAAGTGAATCGGGGAATGAGATAATGCTCAAATGGTCTTTTCTCAGCTTGTTCCTTTGCGTCGACCTTATAACGCATGGGACCGCATTGCATAAATATAATAGGATGGTGACCGTCTTGACGAGTGGGCGTTGCGGTCAGACCGTAAACATATTTGGCGTTTGCGCTCTTTAGAACCTTTTCAAAATTGACTGCGGAAATATGATGACATTCATCTACGATCACCATACCGTAATTCTTAACCAAATCTTTTGCTTCGCCGTCAGATAAAGCAGACTGAATAATTGCGATATCGACATTTCCGTGCAGGGTATTTTTTTGAGAGCCAAGCGTACCGATTGGAGACCAAACGGTACGACGACCACGTCTTTTGGGTGTTTCCGGCGGAGTAAGTTCAAAGCATAAAAACGATTCCAGCGATTTTTTCCATTGTGCTAAAAGTGCTTGTGTATGGACAAGGATAAGAGTGTTGATCTTTCGCTGCGCTATCAGATAGGAGGCAATCACCGTTTTGCCGAATCCTGTGGTTGCAGATAATACGCCTGTATCATGTTCAAGAATTGCGTCAGCGGCTTTTTGCTGTTCATCGCGAAGCTTACCGTTGAATGAAACGGGAATCAAGGAGCCGGGATTCGTTTTATCAACTATAGAGTATCGGATATTCGCCTCGTCAAGCATATTCCAAAGCGGTTTTTCACATCCACGGGGTAGAGCAATATAATCTTTTGTGATGTCAGCGCAACAGATAACGCGGGGCTTGTCATAAATAGTTTTTCGCATTGCCTGCATTCTGTAAAAATCGGGATTCTTGAACGCCGCAAGACGTTTTACGGCGTTTAGCGTTGGCGAGGTTAATCCGGTAACAGGAATGTATACCATATTAGCGCGAACGATTTCAAGCGTTGCCGGAAAATCGAGCTGACAGAGTGAGTGGTGTTTCTTTGCTTCCCACGGCTTTTCCTCCGTATCCCTGACAAGCTCTCCAAGTTCGTTATTCTTTCCATACTTTGTGACTGTTTCCTCAACCTGTTCTGGAGATACATATTGAATGTAAGCAAGATATTCCCATTGATCGGGATAGGGGATAA
>JAXJVI010000141.1:0-4933 GCA_036308615.1 Acutalibacteraceae bacterium
ACCTCTAAAGCGTTGCCCACGGCATACCCTAACGGCACGTCCATATCGGTGATAACGGCGGCGGTTTTTCTGCCCGCGCCCTTGCCTATCTCCACCATTTCACGCGCGAGCCTTTCGGCGTCCTCGGCAGTTTTCATAAAAGCACCGCTGCCGAACTTCACATCAAGGACTATTGTCTCCGCCCCTGCCGCAAGCTTTTTGCTCATAATGCTTGAAGCTATAAGCGGTATACCGTTTACTGTCGCGGTGACATCCCTTATTGCGTAAAGCCGTTTATCCGCAGGGGCGAAATTACCGCTCTGTCCCGTAACGCACATACCGCAATCCTCAGCGATTTTCTTAAATTCCGCAGTACTGAGCGCGGTTTTATAGCCTGTGACAGACTCTAATTTATCAACCGTGCCGCCCGTGAAGCCCAGTCCCCTGCCCGACATTTTAGCAACGGTACAGCCGAGAGCCGCCGCGATAGGGGCGACCGCAAGGGTGGTTTTATCCCCCACGCCTCCCGTGCTGTGCTTATCCGCCGTGTGGGAAAGGTCGGACAAATCAAGCATATCGCCGCTTTTTGCCATAAGTGCGGTAAGGGTCAGGGTCTCACGCCTATCCATACCGTTTAAAAGTATAGCCATTAAAAGGGCGGAAATCTGATAATCGGGTATGCTCTTATCTGTGACCCCCGAAACAAAAAATTCAAGCTCATTATCGCTTAAGGGGAGCTTATCCCGCTTTTTTTCTATTATATCGGTCATCAGCATAGCTCGTCACTCCCGAAATTGTGTGGTAAAAGCTCCTTTAATCGGTAGCTTTTAATCCTTTTCCCGTCATAAAGCAGTATTTCAAAATTCTCGCCGCAAAACTCGCTTAATACCTGACGGCATATTCCGCAGGGCGGGCAATAATCGGTGATCAATCCGTTTTTTCCGCCGACTATCGCAATTTTTACAAAGTCCTTTGCGCCCGACGAAACCGCATTACCTATTGCCGCCCGCTCGGCGCATATCCCCGCGGGATATGCCGCGTTTTCTATATTGCAGCCTACAAAAGCCCTGCCGTCCTCGGTAAGCAAAGCCGCTCCGACCTTAAAGCAGGAATAGGGCGCATAGGCATTATCCGTTGCCTTGACCGCTTTTTGGATAAGTTCTTTATCAGTCATGGTGCACACCTCTTTTAGAAAATCATAACATAATATTCCCCGCTTTACAAGGAAAATGATAAAAAAACCGAGACCATCGTCAAACGACAGCCTCGGTCCTTAATTAAAGTTAAATTATTTTACCATTCCTGCAACTTCGGCGGCAAAATCGTCAACGCGCTTCTCGATTCCCTCGCCCTTTTCAAAGCGAACGAAAGAGGTGAGCTTAACATCTGCGCCGAGAGCCTTAGCGGTATTCTCGATATACTTGCCTACGGTGATGTCGCCGTCCATAACAAACTGCTGCTCAACAAGGCAGTTTTCCTTATAATACTTGCCGATTTTACCCTCAACAATCTTGCCCAGTACTGCCTCGGGCTTGTTAGCCATCTTGGGGTCTTCCTTCATCTGGGCGATAAGGATTTCCTTCTCCTTATCAAGTACCTCGGCGGGAACCGAAGCCTCGTCAAGATAGGACGGGTTCATGGCGGCAATCTGCATTGCAACATTCTTCGCCATTGTTACGAACTCTGCGTTATCAGCGTCAAGAGAGGTATCGAAGTTAACGAGAACACCGATTTTTCCGCCTGCATGAACATAGGAAACAACCTTACCCTCAAAGCGGGCAAAGCGGCGAACCTTAATATTCTCACGAACGGCAAGGAACAGCTCCTGAACCTTCTGTTCAACAGTCTTTCCGTCCTTAGCGCAAGCGAGCAAAGCCTCAACATCGGCGGGATTCTGCTCGGCGATAATCTCTGCGATTTCATTGGCTAACGCCTTAAAGCCGTCGCCGTTAGCAACGAAGTCGGTCTCGCTGTTTAATTCTACAACAACGCCGACGCCGTTTCCGGTGTAAGCGCTAACGGTACCCTCGGCGGCAACGCGGCTCGCTTTCTTAGCCTGGGAAGCAAGTCCCTTTTCTCTTAAATAATCGGTTGCGGCGTCCATATCGCCGTTACACTCGGTAAGTGCCTTTTTGCAGTCCATCATACCGCAGCCTGTCTTTTCTCTTAAAGCCTGTACATCTTTAGCGGTAAAAGCCATTGTATTTTCCTCCTAAAAAGCTAATTATTCAGCCGCTTCCTCTGCGGGGGCCTCTTCCTCGGCAGTCTCATCATCCTGAGCAGCAGTTCCCATCTCGGAGCCCTGTCTGCCCTCGATAACGGCGGCAGCCATAGTCTCGGCAATGAGCTTAACCGCGCGGATAGCGTCATCGTTACCGGGGATAACCGCGTCGATTTCATCAGGGTCGCAGTTGGTATCTACGATAGCGATAATCGGGATACCGAGCTTCTTAGCCTCTGCCACAGCGATTCTCTCCTTGCGCGGGTCAACAATAAAGAGCGCGCCGGGGATTTTCTTCATATCCTGAATTCCGCCTAAGAACTTTTCGAGCTTTTCAATTTCAAGGTTGAGCTTTACTACCTCTTTCTTGGGGAGAAGCTCAAATGTTCCGTCGTCTCTCATAGTGCGGAGCTGGTTAAGTCTTGCAATACGGGTGCGGATTGTTGTAAAGTTGGTAAGCATACCGCCGAGCCAGCGCGCGTTTACATAAGGCATACCGCAATGCTCCGCCTCTTCCTTAATAGAGTCCTGAGCCTGCTTCTTTGTGCCTACGAAGAGAATGTCGCCGCCCTCAGCCGCGATGTCGCGGGCAAAGATGTAAGCCTCGTTAAGCTTTTTAACGGTCTTCTGAAGGTCGATGATGTAAATTCCGTTACGCTCGGTGAAAATGTACTCCGCCATTTTCGGGTTCCAGCGTCTTGTCTGGTGTCCGAAATGAACGCCTGCTTCAAGAAGCTGTTTCATTGATACTACTGATGCCATTTTTTATTCCTCCTGAGGTTTTTCCTCCATCCCGACATTTTACGGCGAATTCCGAAAGGAACACCTGACCGCTTAAGACGGAATGTGTGTTTTATTACTATGCGTACCGCACAGCCAAGGTATTATACCATAAACATCGCCTAAAATCAAGCTTTTTTTGCATTTGACGGAAAAATGTTCAAAAATAGCTGAATTTAAGAATTTTATCGGTTGACAAGCCGTTTTCTTATGGTATAATCATATAAATACATATATTATATGAAAGGGAGTAAATAAGAATGGCATATTATTTCAAAGAGGAGTCGCACACCTTTAACGACTATCTTTTAGTTCCCGGTTATTCATCAGCAGAGTGCATCCCTGCGAATGTAAGCCTTAAAACACCGCTTGTGAAGTTCAAAAAGGGTGAAGAGCCGGCAATTTCTATGAACATACCCCTTGTCTCGGCTATAATGCAGTCGGTATCGGGCGACCGTCTTGCCGTGGCGTTGGCGCGCGAGGGCGGAGTTTCCTTTATATACGGCTCCCAGTCGATAGAGGACGAGGCGGCTATGGTCGAGCGGGCAAAGAGCTACAAGGCGGGCTTTGTTGTAAGCGATTCCAATGTTACTCCCGACAGCACCCTTGCCGATATTTTGGCGCTGAAGCTCAAAAACGGTCATTCCACCGTGGCGGTCACCTCGGACGGGAAGCCTAACGGAAAGCTTTTAGGTATTGTAACCAGCCGCGATTACAGGGTAAGCCGTATGTCGGAGGACACCCTTGTGCGCGACTTTATGACCCCGCTCAGTTCCCTTGTTGTCGGTGAAGAGGACACAACCCTTAAACAGGCGAACGACATCATCTGGGATCACAAGCTCAATTCCCTCCCGATTGTGGATAAAAACGGCTGTCTTAAATATTTCGTATTCCGCAAGGACTACGACGCCCACAAGGAGAACCCCAACGAGCTTCTCGACGCCCACAAGCGTTACATAGTCGGCGCGGGAATTAACACAAGGGATTACGAGGAGCGTGTTCCCGCCCTTGTAAACGCGGGCGCCGATGTGCTTTGCATTGACTCCTCGGAGGGATTTAGCGAATGGCAGGCAAGAACCCTTAAATTTATCCGTGAAAAGTACGGCGATACCGTTAAGGTAGGCGCGGGCAATGTTGTTGACCGTGACGGCTTTATGTTCTTAGCCGAGGCGGGAGCCGACTTTATAAAGGTCGGTATCGGCGGCGGCTCTATCTGCATCACCCGTGAGACCAAGGGTATAGGCAGAGGACAGGCTACAGCCCTTATCGAGGTTTGCGCCGCACGGGACGAGTACTTTGAAAAGACGGGCGTTTATGTTCCCGTTTGCTCGGACGGCGGTATTGTTCACGATCACCATATGACCCTTGCCCTTGCAATGGGTGCGGACTTCCTGATGCTGGGCAGATATTTTGCCCGCTTTGACGAGAGCCCCACAAACCGCATTACAATAAACGGTAATTATTATAAGGAATACTGGGGCGAGGGCTCAAACCGCGCGAGAAACTGGCAGCGTTACGATTTAGGCGGCGATAAAAAGCTTTCCTTTGAAGAGGGTGTTGATTCATATGTTCCCTATGCAGGCAGTCTTAAGGACAATGTGAGCCTTTCCCTTTCAAAGGTTAAGTCCACAATGTGCAACTGCGGCGCGCTCACTATCCCCGAGCTTCAGGAAAAGGCGAAGCTTACACTTGTTTCGGCGACCAGCATCGTTGAGGGCGGCGCTCACGATGTTATTCAAAAGGACACCTCGGCGGGTATTATTAAATAATTTTATATTGAATTTATCTTATAAAAACGGATAAAATAACAAAGTCGGCGGAAACTCAAGGTTTCGCCGACTTTAACATAACCGACAAAGGAGGAGCAATTATGAATAAAACTATGAAAAACACGCTTATCTGGGCAAGCGCAGCGGTCGCAGTGGGAATGGCGGCAGCGGCGGTCACCTACTG
>JAXJVI010000142.1:0-3477 GCA_036308615.1 Acutalibacteraceae bacterium
ATAATCACGCACATCACAAACAACGCCGATTGCCTTGCCTTTGCCTTTTGCGTTAATCTCCGCAACCTTTTCCTTTATCTCCTTTTCGGGGCGTTTTTTCACCCGCAGACCGAAGGCGATATTTTCATAAACATTAAGGTGCGGAAAGAGCGCATAACGCTGAAAAATGGTGTTCACCTGACGCTTGTAGGCAGGAACACCATTAATTTTTTCGCCCTCAAACAAAACGTCGCCCGAATCAGGCTCCAAAAAACCCGCGATAAGCCTTAGCGTTGTGGTTTTTCCGCAGCCTGACGGCCCTAAAAGAGTAATGAACTCCTTGTCCTTGATTTCAAGGTTCAGTCCGTCCAAAACCTGCTCGCCGTCAAAAGCGACCGAAATGTTTTTAAGCTCTACAATATTTTCTTTTTCCATAAAAGCATCCCCCTTTGTTCAACACTCAAATGTCGACACAAGAATAATATTCCGATTTTTACGGCAAAGTGCGTGCCGCAAAATCTACCCTGTGCGATACCCGCAGCCTCTTCGTAATATGCCCTGAACAAAGGGTTTTTCATAGTTTTCTGAAGCGCTTTAAAGCCCCGAAACTACGGCATAAAATCTGAAACCGCTCTCTACACAGATGCCTTTCATTAAACTTATTAAATTTTAAAGTTCAACTAATTAAAGACTATACAATGAAAACATTCAAATGTCAAGTAAAATTTGCGTTTTTTCTACAGTTTTCTAACTATATTTTGAGCTCAATTTTGAAAAACTCTTAAATACTCGTTTTTTCGTGGTTTTCCTCACGAATACTCACTTTTTTAATTTTTCGGAAAAACAGGGATTTGCTTTATAAAAAATGTTGATGTATTTTATAAAATGTGATATAATGGCTTATAAATATAATGTCATATTATGCTTTGGAGGCAGAGCCTTGAGAATTTTAGGCATAGACCCGGGTTACGCAACGATAGGCTACGGTGTTGTGGATTACGATAAAAACAGCTTTAAAACCGTCGGCTTTGGGGCTATTACAACCGCGGCGGGCATTCCTTTCCCGAAGAGACTTAAGGATATATATAACGATATGATGACCGTTATCGAAAGGTTTAAGCCTGATGAAATGTCGGTTGAAAAGCTTTATTTTAACACCAACACCACAACGGCTATTGATGTAGCCCAAGCAAGGGGTGTAATAGTGCTTTCCGCCGAAAACAGCGGCGTCCCTGTATTTGAGTACACACCCCTTCAGATAAAGCAGGCAATCACCGGATACGGCAGGGCGGAAAAGCGGCAGGTTATGGAAATGGTAAAGAGCTTTTTAAATCTCGACAAGGTTCCCAAGCCCGACGACACCGCCGACGCGCTGGCTCTTGCCGTTTGCCACGGGCATTATTCGGGCTCGGCTTATTCAAGACTATGGAGTGAAAATAAATGATTTCATCTTTAAGAGGCAGGCTCATTTATACAGATAATACCTCTGCCGTGGTTGAGTGCGGAGGGGTAGGATTTCGCTGTGCCGTTACAAAAAATACCCTGTACAAGCTCCCGCAAAAGGGAGATGAGGTTTTTTTATACACATATCTTGCCGTCAGGGAGGACGCCCTTGATTTATACGGCTTTTCCGAGGAGGAGGAGCTAAACGCCTTTAAGCTTATAATCTCGGTAAACGGGGTAGGCGCTAAGATAGGAATAGCTATGCTTTCGGAGTTTACCGCCACACAGCTTACTGTTTATATCGCAAGCGGGGACGCAAAGGCGCTTACTTCGGCGGCGGGTGTCGGTATTAAACTTGCACAAAGGATAGTGCTTGAATTAAAGGACAAGGTAGGCTCTCTCGAAACCGACAACGGCATAGATTTAAAGGCGGTGGGCAACGCTACCGTAAAGGGCAATTCCGCAGAGGCGGTGGCGGCGCTTGTGTCCCTTGGCTATACAAAGTCGGAGGCTTCCTTGGCGGTAGGCAAGCTCGACCAAACGCTTCCCACCGAGGAGCTTATTAAACAGGCTCTTAAAACTCTTGCAAGGGGGATATAATTCTTGATTGAGCAGGAAATGGATTTTGAAAACCGCATAGTCTCGCCCGAGTACAGCTATACCGAGGACGAGGCAGAGCTAAGCCTGCGCCCTAAATCGCTTAACGAATATATCGGGCAGGATAAGGTTAAGGAAAATTTAAGTATATATATTAAGGCGGCGTTAGGCCGTCACGAATCCCTCGACCATGTTTTGCTTTACGGCCCTCCGGGACTGGGTAAAACCACCCTTTCGGGCATAATCGCAAAGGAGATGGGGGTAAATCTCCGGGTCACCTCGGGCCCCGCTATTGAAAAGCAGGGGGATCTGGTGGCGATACTTACCTCCCTTAACGAGGGGGATGTGCTGTTTATAGACGAGATACACCGCCTTTCCCGCAATGTTGAGGAAATTTTGTACCCGGCTATGGAGGATTTTTCGCTTGATATAATTTTGGGTAAAGGCCCCTCCGCCCGCTCCATAAGGCTTGATGTGCCCCACTTTACCCTTGTAGGGGCTACAACCCGTTCGGGTCAGCTTACAGCGCCGCTGCGCGACCGTTTCGGCGTGCTTCTGAGGCTGGAGCTTTACTCGCCGGAGGATTTGGCGAAAATTATAACCCGTTCGGCGGGGATACTGGGCATCGGCATTGAAAGGGACGGCGCGCTTGAGATAGCCTCCCGCTCCCGTGGAACGCCGAGAATCGCAAACCGCCTTTTAAAGAGGGTGCGGGATATTGCCGAGGTTGAGTATAACGGCGAGATTACAGAAAAGGTAGCCCGCGCGGCTTTGGCTCGGTTTGAAATTGACGAATTGGGACTTGACGATTTCGACCGCAAAATGCTTACAACCATTATAAACAACTATCAGGGAGGCCCTGTGGGACTGGATACCTTGGCGGCGGCGGTCGGGGAAGAATCGGTCACAATAGAGGATGTTTACGAGCCTTATTTAATGCAGATAGGGTTTTTGACAAGGACTGCGCGGGGCAGATGTGTGACAGCCCTTGCATATGACCATTTAGGTATTAAGCGGGGCGGAGAAAATTCCGCTCAGCAATCAATATTTTAAAAAAACAGAGGGAGAGATAATTATGGGAAGATTATTCGGAACGGACGGCGCGAGGGGTATTGCCAATAAGGAGCTTACCTGCGAGCTTGCTACAAATATAGGCAGAGCGGCGGCGTATGTGCTGACCGAGAAGACCACCGAAAAACCCAAGGTGCTTATCGGCAAGGATACCCGCGTTTCCTCAAATATGCTTGAAATGGCGCTTGCGGCGGGACTTTGCTCGGTCGGCGCCGATGTGGTGCTTGTAGGCTTTGTGCCGACCCCCGCTATCGCCTTTTTGGTAAAGGATAGGGAAGCCGACGCGGGAATTATGATTTCCGCTTCGCACAACCCCTGCGAATATAACGGTATTAAGATATTCGATTCCAACGGCTTTAAGCTGCCCGACGCTTTGGAGGAGGAAAT
>JAXJVI010000143.1:0-12579 GCA_036308615.1 Acutalibacteraceae bacterium
CAATAACCCTATCCTCAAACCATTCTACCGACGCAATATTGCGTTCGCCGGCATTAGCACCGTCATCTTGTATTGAAGTATCGTATTTATTTATAACTTTACCTTGTTGGTTTTTAAGAAGCAACCTAACATCTGTTGAACCGAAGGGCCATTGTGGGTCGCCGAGTTGTTGAAAAAATAAGGTATATCCGTTCTTTTCATAACTTGCAATATTCTTAACATCTAATTTGTTAAAAGCACCGTTCCACCATAAGGCGAAAGTTCCGATAAGTATTACTCCTAAAATAAGCGCTCCTAAAATAAGTAAAGAAGTAAGGATAATTGTAATCGTTTTATGTGTTCTCATAAAATGTCCTTTAAATTATTCATTGTAACAAATTGTAGATTTCAGCACATAACCAAAAGAATGTGGGTAAGGTTATAATACTTGTAATAATATCCAAAATTATTCCTTTGACCTTTAAATTATCTTTTCTTGCTCTAATATAGAAAATAATCGTTATTATAAATGCAATAAGTAAAATTATACCAACTATAATGCTTAACGGATACGATAAAGGGTGCTTCGACATTTCGTGAAATGCAACAATGCTGTACCATATAAAAAAGCAGACCAGTCCTGTTGCTCCAAAGAACGATATTATCAAAGAAAGTGCGGTAGTTTTCAAACTGCAATTATTTATAACGACTCTTTTAAAAATAAGGCAAAATGCACCGCTTAAAAACAAAGTTAGTCCTAAAATTAAAGTGAATAGCAAATTCCCATCTAATAAATGAGAGGTTAAATATATCGCCGTTGGTCCGTCTGCTCCGCCGATTATTCCAATACTTCCGTTTTGTGCAGTAAATTCATTGATTTTAATAATAGGCACCAACACACTCACCAATGCAAGCAGTAATCCCAAAATTAGGGCAATAGAACTACATATTTTGAATTTCTTCATTTTATTTCATCCTTATCATTTGTAACCGTCATATTTTTTCAGCAGTTCAATTAACCGCTCTTCGGTGAGGGTAGAATCATTGTTCGCTGTGTAAAGCTCATAAGGGACTTGGGACTCGGGAACTCCGCTGTCGCCGCACATTTCCTTTTTTACAATACTTCCGTCTTTTAAAAGATACATACTTGTCTCAAAACCATTTACAGTAGCAGTCAATAGACAGTAAGGCGGATAAACATATACCTCGTGTAATCTGTCTGTAGGAAATCGTCCGTTGTATGTATAATTCAGTAAAAATTCAAGATCCTGTTTATCTGTAACAAGAACCGTTCCGGCGCTGTTTTCGTAATTGATTTCAAATTCTTCTATCTCACCGACATTTTCACTCGCTGTTAAATTACGAATTAGTGTAGTTTTATATTCGTCAATATTACTTTCAATCGAGGTGTTGTTTTGAGACGACTCTGCTTTTTTACAGGAACATAATCCTAAAAACAGTCCCAAAACCATTACTAATACAAATGCTTTTTTCATTTAATCTCATCCTTCCTTCTTTGCACCGCCGATTTACGAAATTCGGCAGGGGTGGTGTCGGTTGTTTCCTTAAAAATGCGACCGAAATGCTGTACCGTTTTGAATCCGACCATATTTGCAACATCTTTAATGGGAACATCGGTAAAGGCGAGTTGCTTTTTTGCAACGGTTATGCGGTATTTCATTAAATACTCTATTGCCGTACAGCCGAGTTCTTCTTTCATAAGTGCGGTAAGGGTGGTATGGTTTATTCCCGCATTAGCCGATATGTCGGAAAGGGTTATATTATCGCCGTAATGCCCCTCTATATAAAGCACCGCATCACGAAGTTTGGGATTTTTGATAATCGGTGCATTATCCGATTTTTGATGAGTTAGTCCATAACCTATAAGCCCGTACATACGCTCTAAGGCAATAATAATCTCCATAAAATAGGAGCGACCTCGGCAAGACCAGTACCAGTCTCTCTGTTCTTCCAATTCTTCCATCATACAGTTAGCGGAATGTTCAATCTTTTCAACCTGAGTATCGGCAATCGGTATCACATACGCCTTGCGGGTAAAGGGTTTCAACATAAACATATCGTGGGTGGAGGCAATATCTCCGTATTTTCCTGAGCGCAAAAGCTCAAAGGTCATATTGATATTTAAAAATTTTGGGTGGAAGTACACTTGGGTGTATCGTGCTTTGGATTTTGAAATAAGCACGGGTTTTTCCGTTTCGTCAAAGCACAAGAAAGACGGAGCGGTAGCGCTGATTTTCTCGCCGCAAACCTCAAACTCCAATTTTCCTTTAGTTAAAATAATAAGCAAAAAGCACTTGTCCTTAATATCAATATTTTTAAGCGACCCGTCTCTTATACATTCAACAAGTGCAACCTTGCTTGCGTTTTTCTTTCTGCCTACTGTAATGTGTTCCATACACCCACCGCCTTTAACTGTTTTTATTTTACCATAATATACATACCCGCGCAACAGTCAAACTTTATCTGATTTCAAATAAATTTTATCTAATATTAAATTTTTTATCCTTTGTAAACAACCCTGACGGCACGCCCCCGATATAAAAACCCGCCTGATAAAGCTCTTTTGCTTTATCAGGCGGGTTCTGTTTTTTAAAAATCATATTAAATTGGTGTATCCCATTAGATACTCGTCAATTTCCTTTGCCGCCGCTCTGCCCTCGGCTATAGCCCAGACCACAAGGGACTGTCCGCGTCTTGCGTCTCCCGCGGCGAAAACCTTGTCGGTATTTGTTTTATAAGAGCCTTCGGGGGTTGATATATTGCTTCTTTGATCCCTTTCTGTTCCGAAGGCATCGGCAATATAGTCCTTAGGTCCTAAGAAACCTGCGGCGATAAGCAGTAGGTCGCAATCAAGCGTTTTTTCACTGCCCGAAATCTCGCTCATAACCGTTCTGCCCGTCTTTTCGTCCTTTTTAGGCTCTAATTCAACAGTTACAACCGCCTTGATATTTCCGTTTTCGTCGGGTACAAATTCCTTTACGGTCGTGCAGTAAACGCGGGGGTCATCGCCGAAAACAGCCTTCGCCTCCTCCTGACCGTAATCGGTCTTGCAGACGCGCGGGTACTGGGGCCACGGATTGCTTTCCGCTCTTGTGTCGGGTAATTTAGGCATCATTTCAAGCTGGGTTACAGACTTACAGCCGTGGCGGATACAGGTTCCCACGCAGTCGTTGCCCGTGTCGCCGCCGCCGACGATAATAACATTTTTATCCTTTGCCGAAATAAAGCCCTCTTTAAGCCCATTATCAAGCAATGCCTTTGTTGTGGACTTTAAGAAATCCACCGCGAAATACACACCGCCAACCTCTCGGTTTTGAACCCGCAGGTCGCGCGGATTGCCCGCACCGCAGCAAAGCACCACCGCGTCATATTGTTGTGTTAGCTCCTCGGCGGTTATATCCTTACCGACATCTACTCCTGTCTTAAAGACAACGCCCTCTTTTTTCATCAAATCAACCCTACGGTCAACTATATTCTTCTCAAGCTTCATATTAGGTATTCCGTACATTAAAAGTCCGCCGATACGGTCGTCCTTTTCGTAGACGGTAACCGAATGTCCGCGTTTATTAAGGCGCTCGGCACAGGCAAGCCCCGCGGGGCCGGAGCCGATTACGGCAATCCTCTTGCCTGTTCTGACCTCGGGAATGGCGGGCTTTACAAAGCCGTTTTTAAAGCCGTTTTCGATTATTGCAAGCTCATTTTCCTTGACGGTTACAGGGTCGTCGTAGAGCCCGCAGGAGCAGGCCGCCTCGCAAAGGGCGGGGCAAACCCTGCCCGTAAACTCGGGGAAAGGATTGGTCTTTGTAAGCCTTTTCAGGGCGTATTCCCAATTACCCTTGAATATCTCGTCATTCCATTCGGGAATGAGGTTGTGAAGCGGACAGCCTGATACCATACCGCCAAGCTTCATAGCCGACTGGCAGAAGGGGACGCCGCAGTTCATACAGCGGGCTCCCTGCGACTGCCGAGCGGGCTTCGCCAAAGAAGAATGAAATTCCTTAAAATTTTTAATTCTGTCGATAGGCTCTACAGCCTTATTTTCTTTTCTGTCGTAATCTAAAAATCCTGTTGCTTTTCCCATTGTTATCCCCCCTTAATTCTGCACCGAGTAGAAGGCTTCAAGCTCCGCCTCTTCGCGGGAAAGTCCCTTTTCCTCAAAGCGGCTGATTTCGCCTAACATACGGCTGTAATCGTTGGGCAATATTTTCTTAAAATAGGGCAGGTAATTCGCAAAATCGTGCAGTATGCGCTTGCCCTTAGGAGAGCCTGTCGCCGCGACATGCTTTTCAATCATCGAGCGCAGCTCCTCAATATCGTGCTTTTCTTCAACCGCCGTCATAGTTACAAGCGATTTGTTAAGGCGTAAATAGAAATCGTAATTTTCGTCAAGCACATAGGCGATACCGCCGCTCATACCCGCGGCAAAGTTCTTGCCGGTAGGCCCTAAGATAACGGCTCTGCCGCCCGTCATATATTCACAGCCGTGGTCGCCCGTACCCTCGCAGACGGCGTACGCCCCCGAATTACGCACGCAGAAGCGCTCGCCCGCGATACCGTTAATGTAAGCCTCGCCCGAGGTTGCGCCGTAGAGAGCCACATTACCGATAATTATGTTTTCCTCTGCCTTGTAAGCGGCGTTTTCATCGGGCTTTACAATAAGCTTGCCGCCCGAAAGACCCTTGCCGAAATAGTCATTGCTGTCCCCCGTAAGGCTTATTGTGAGACCCTTCGGGATAAACGCGCCGAAGGACTGACCGCCGCCGCCGTGACACTCTACCCTATAGGTGTCGTCGGGCAGGGTGTTTTTGTATTTCTTGGTGATTTCCGAGCCGAAAATCGTGCCGACAGTACGGTTTGTGCTGGAAACCTCGACCTTTATGGTCTTGGGCTTACCTGTTTTGAGAGCAGTTTTAAACGCGGGGATAATAACGCTCTCATCCACCGTCTTTTCAAGCTCGAAGTTGTAAGCGTTTTCTTTTCTGAAATGCTTTTCCTCTTCGGGTGCGGGGACATTATAGAGAATCTGGGACAGATCTGCCATAGCCGCACGCTTTGTAACGGTCTTTTCGCGAACCTTAATCAAATCGGTTCTGCCGACCAATTCCTCAACCGTTCTAATGCCTAAGGAAGCCATAATCTCCCGCAGCTCATCGGCGATATAGGTCATAAAGTTCATAACATATTCGGGTTTTCCGCAGAACCGCTTTCTAAGCTCGGGATTTTGGGTAGCTATACCGCAGGGGCAGGTATCAAGATTGCAGACGCGCATCATAATACATCCCATCGTGATAAGTGGAGCGGTGGCAAAGCCGAACTCCTCCGCGCCTAAGATAGCCGCAATCGCAACATCTCTGCCGCTCATAAGCTTGCCGTCGGTCTCAAGAATAACCCTTGAACGAAGACCGTTGCTGATAAGGGTCTGGTGCGCCTCGGCAAGGCCTAACTCCCACGGAAGTCCCGCATTGTGAATAGAGCTTTGGGGAGCGGCTCCCGTGCCGCCGTCATAGCCCGAAATAAGCACTACCTGCGCGCCCGCCTTTGCAACGCCGGCGGCTATTGTGCCGACCCCCGCCTCGGAAACTAATTTTACCGAAATTCTCGCGTCTCGGTTGGCGTTTTTAAGGTCGAAAATAAGCTGTGCCAAATCTTCTATCGAATAAATGTCGTGGTGGGGCGGGGGAGAAATAAGGGATACTCCCGGGGTGGAATAACGGGTCTTGGCAATCCAGGGGTAAACCTTTTTACCCGGCAGATGTCCGCCCTCGCCCGGCTTTGCGCCCTGCGCCATTTTAATCTGAATTTCGTTAGCGGAAACAAGATATTCGCTTGTCACGCCGAATCTGCCCGAGGCAACCTGCTTAATCGCGCTGTTGCGCTCGGAGCCGAGTCTTTCGGGTCTTTCGCCGCCCTCGCCCGAGTTAGACTTACCGCCTAAACGGTTCATTGCAATCGCCATACACTCGTGTGCCTCCTGCGAAATCGAGCCGTAAGACATAGCGCCCGTTTTGAAGCGCTTTACAATCTCGCTTACAGGCTCAACCTCATCAAGGGGTATGGGGGTGACATTTTCGGTATCAAAATCAAGAAGACCGCGCAAAGTGTGGGGACGGTTTTCGTTATCCACCATAGCGGTGTACTCCTTGAACCGCTTATAAGAGCCTAACTGGGTTGCCTCCCTAAGGGCTATAACGGTTTCGGGGTTATACATATGGTCTTCCTTATCGCCGCCTGAGCGGAGCTTATGCTCGCCTACGCTGTCAAGGGTGGTGTCAACGCCTAACCCTAAGGGGTCAAAGGCGTGGCTGTGGCGGTATTCAACCCCCTCGTTTATCTCTTCAAGACCTATTCCGCCGACGCGGCTTACGGTGTTGGTAAAGTAGCGGTCGATAACCTCTTCCTTTATGCCGACAGCCTCAAAAATCTGGGAGGACTGGTAGGACTGAATTGTGGAAATGCCCATTTTAGAGGCGATTTTAACGATACCGTGAAGTATTGCGCTATTGTAATCGCGGATAGCGGTATGATAATCCTTGTCAAGCAGCTTTAAATCGATAAGCTCTGTGATGCATTCCTCGGCAAGGTAGGGGTTTACCGCCCTCGCACCGTAGCCTAAAAGGGTTGCGAACTGGTGAACATCCCGCGGCTCGGCGCTTTCAAGAATTACCGAGAGAGCGGTGCGCTTTTTGGTGCGGATAAGGTGCTGTTCAATCGCCGACACCGCAAGCAATGACGGAATGGCAACATGGTTTTCGTCCACTCCGCGGTCGGAAATTATAAGGATATTAGCTCCGTTTTTATAGGCGCGGTCGCACTCCACAAACAGATGGTCAAGCGCCCTTTCAAGGGGAGTGTTTTTATAGTAAAGCAGAGATACCGTCTCAACCTTAAAGCCCGGGCGGTCGATTGCCTTAATTTTCACAAGCTCCGCCGAGGTGATAATCGGGTTGGGGATTTCAAGCACAACGCAGTTGGACGCCTTTTCCTCAAGCAGGTTTCCGTCAGAGCCGACATATACGTTCGTATCGGTCACGACCTCCTCGCGGATAGCGTCAATAGGCGGGTTTGTAACCTGAGCAAAAAGCTGTTTGAAATAGTTAAAGAGGGGCTGATGCTTCTCCGAAAGCATCGCAAGGGGAATATCCGTACCCATTGCGGCGGTAGCCTCGGCGCCGTTTTTTGCCATAGGGATTATAGCGTCCCTTACATCCTCATAGGTGTAACCGAATGCCTTGTAAAGGCGGTCTCTTGTCTGCTGGTCATACCGCTCAATTCGGCAGTTGGGCATTTTAAGCTCGTCAAGCCTTACAAGATTTTGGTCAAGCCACTCGCCGTAGGGCTTTCTTGTGGCGTAATATTTCTTGCACTCCTCGTCCGATATAATGCGCTTATTCGCGGTATCAACAAGCAGCATTTTGCCCGGCTCTAAACGGCTTTTCTTTACGATATGCTCGGCGGGGATATCGAGAACGCCCACCTCTGACGACAGAATAAGCATATTGTCATCGGTTATATAGTATCTTGAGGGGCGAAGTCCGTTTCGGTCAAGCACCGCGCCCACGGTATCGCCGTCCGAAAACAGTATCGCGGCGGGACCGTCCCAGGGCTCCATCATAGTGGAGTAATAATGGTAAAAATCTCTTTTAGCTCTGGTTATGGTCTTGCTGTTGCGCCAAGGCTCGGGTATAGTAACCATTACGGCAAGGGGCAGCTCCATACCGTTCATCACAAGGAATTCGAGGGTGTTGTCAAGCATAGCCGAATCCGAGCCCGAGGCGTTGACCACAGGCAGTACCTTATCCATATCGTCCTTCATAACGGTGCTTTCCATAGTCTCCTCGCGGGCGAGCATTCTGTCCACATTGCCGCGGATAGTGTTAATCTCGCCGTTATGGAGGATAAAGCGGTTCGGGTGGGCACGCTCCCAGCTGGGTGTGGTGTTGGTAGAAAAGCGGGAGTGAACAAGGGCTATGGCGCTTTCAAAGCTTTCGTCCAATAAGTCGAGGTAAAAGCGCCTTAACTGACCTACAAGGAACATTCCCTTATATACAATCGTGCGCGAAGATAAAGATACAACATATGTATTATCGTTGCTCTGCTCAAACACGCGGCGGATTATATAAAGCTTGCGGTCAAAATCAAGCCCCTTTTTAATGTCCGCAGGCTTTTTTAAAAAGCATTGCATAATGTGGGGCATACAATCCAGCGCCTTTTTGCCAAGCGTAGTGCTGTCAATCGGCACCTCGCGCCAGCCCAAAAACTCGACCCCCTCCTTCGCCGCTATAACCTCAAGCATTTTCTTTGCCTGATTGCGCTTTAAGGTGTCCTGCGGGAAGAAAAACATACCAACGCCGTATTCCCGCTCGCCGCCTATGTTAATACCAAGCTTATTAGCGGCAGAAGAAAAGAATTTATGCGAAATCTGAACGAGAATACCTACGCCGTCGCCCGTCTCGCCCGAGGCGTCCTTTCCCGCCCTGTGCTCAAGCTTTTCAACAATGGAAAGCGCGTTATCGACAACCCTGTGGCTCTTAATTCCGTCCACATTTACAACCGCGCCGATACCGCAGGCGTCGTGCTCAAATTGCTGTCGGTAAAGTCCTTTATCCGTCATTTAAAATTCCCCCGTTTTTACAAAATAAAAAAGCGTTCAAAGATAAGGAACCCCTTATCAATGAACGCCGTTGCTCATTTATACTTTTAGCAGTATACCACAAACCAACCCGTTTGTCAATTATTTATTAAATTCTTTTGTAACATTTATAAATCTCTACAGTGCTAAATTCAAGACTGCGATAAATTTAGCTTTGTCCAGAGGAATATAATGTCCTACCGTTTTTGCTCCGTTTCCGGTGGCACGGTCAGCCATTGTACTAAAGTCCTGATCGTTGATTCCAAGCTCGGCAAGGGTCGTGCGCAGCTTCAACAATCGAAAGAATTTGTCAAGCTCCGCGGATAGCTTTAATGTCCGCTCTTTTTCAGAATAGTTGTACGGATCTATTCCGAAAACACGAGTTGCGAGCTGTGCCGGCTTCCACGGCTTTTCTTCTGCGGCAAACTTTGTCCATGCGACCAAAACCACAGCCATTCCCTCGCCGTGGGTAATACCGTATTGAGCGCTCAATTCATGTTCAATACGATGGGATCCCCAATCAGCAATTCTGCCGGTATCCAACAGATTATTGTGAGCAATGGAGGCAAGCCATTGTACCTCTGCACGCGCATCAAGATTTTCCGGATGCTTCACAAGACGCTCTCCGTTGACGAGTAATGCCTTAACCGCACCTTCAATCAGATAATCGGTAACATCGGTGTGATCAACATCGGAAAAATACCGCTCCAGCAGATGAGATATGGTAAGAAGTAAAAAGTAAAAAGTAAAAATCCCGCCCACTTGCGTGAACGGGATTTTTGGCAGGGGCAGAAGGGATCGAACCCTCGGCACTCGGTTTTGGAGTGCGATTTATAACCTTTTGTCATTTTTTGTAATCGCTTGAAACCCGCATTATTAAAGGATTTCTTGCGCTAAACTTTTTGTAATCGTTTGTAATCATAAACCCCATTAAGTAAAAATAAACCCCAAATAAACCCCAAATAAGACCCAAAATAAACCGCTCCCAAAGAGTAAAAAATAACTCAAACAGGAGCGGTTTTGCTATGCTCTGTTTTTGACTGGGTGGAGAATATCGCCCAATAGTTCGGCGGCGCGTTCGTCTGCGCTCTTTATGGCGTGGGTGTATATATTGCTTGTGGTTGTCATATTGCTATGCCCTAACCGTTTTGATACGGTTCTAAGGTCTGCACCTGAAGCAATAAGCAAGGTTGCGTTTGTGTGCCGCAGGCTGTGCAGATGTATAGGCGGCAGATTATTCTTTTTGATGAAGGCGGAAAACCATTTTGAAACGGTGCCGGGATAAATCGGCTTTCCGTTCCATTGGGTGAATACCTTTCCGTTCTCTTGCCATTGGTCGCCGAGCTTAAATTTAGCCGTCATTTGCTCTGTGCGGTGTTCTTTGAGTATTTCTATCGCTTCATCGGGAATTTTGATAACCCGCTTTGAAGCTTCTGTTTTTGTATCATCGTTAAATATGCCCTTGCCCGAAAGATATAACGATGTTCGGCTAATGTCTATAAGGGAATTATCAAAATCAATATCGGACCATTCGAGACCGCACAATTCGCCGCGCCGCATACCTGTGTATAATAGCACGGTTATCATTGCTCTATATGGGAGCGGCTCCGATTGCAGACAGTTTATAAGCTGTTGCGCCTGTGTTTCGTCAAGGTATTCCGCTTCCTTGCGCTCTGCTTTGGGTGGCTCTACACGCGCACACGGATTGGAAAAAATCACTTGCCATTTAACCGCCTTTTCAAGTATAGAAGATATAAGCCGATGATAGTGAAGTGCGGTTGTGCCTGATAGTTTTTCCTTTTGCTCTGCTGTGCTGAAAAGCTTGCCTGTCTGTTCACCGAGAGCGGCGGCGAGCTTTTCGGCAGTCTTTGCGCTTATGCGCTCACCTCTTACGGCAAGCGAAACGGTGCGTACGCCTAAGCCGCATTGCTCTGAAAGGCTCTGACGCGTGATTTTACGGCTTTTGAGCATATCATCAAGGTTTACCTTTGCCCGGTATAAAACATCGTTCCTTGCCCCGCTCTCCGCAAGGCTATTATAAAACTGTATTAGGTGCGTAGGCTGTAAACGGTCGAGCCGTATATTTCCGATAGCCCTTTTAATACGGACAAGCATAGCTTTATATCCTGCAACGGTTGAGGATCTTAATTGCTTTTCGGCATATTCTTTTATCCAATAATCCGCAAATTCCGAAAACCGTACAGAGCCGTCCAATAACTGCCCTGAGCGTACACGCTGTTCAAATAACACTTTTTGCCGTTCAAGCTCTTTTTGTATCTGCTTTTCTGTCATACCTGGGAGCGGCGTCCAGGTCATACGCTTTTTTATTTGCTTGCCCTGCATATCGTACCCGGCAGAGACGGTTATCCTATATCCGCTCCCGCGCTTTTCAATCGTCGGCATTATAATCACCTAATAACTTAATTTCATTTTTTAGAATTCGTGTTTTTAACATTTCTATAACGCTATTTAATCCTTCAAACAAAGAAAATTTTTCAAAAGCAACATTTTTAGCTGCATTAATCCAAGAGTTTTCTAATTTTTCCCTATCATAATGTATACTATTTTCAAGTTCATCTGTTACTTTTTCTTCATTAACAGAAGATTCAATAACCAAATAAAAATTGTTGAAAAACTCTATCGACCCATACCCTTCAAAAAACAGATTTAATCCAGCTAAATAAGTGTCGTTTTCTTTTTTATTTTCAACAAAAAAACCGTGCATTCTGTCAATAACATTTTGAGAAACACCGGTATAATCACAAATTGCCTTTATGTTTGTATCGGCAGTTTTTACATCTGTTAATCCAACAAGATAATCTGCAGACACATCAAAAAAAGTTGCCATATTGTAAATTGTTTCAATATCGGGTAGCCGCTCCCCGTTTTCATAAAAGCTTATACTTCCACGGGATATATTAAGTTTTTCAGCACATTCCTTTTGATTTAAACCTATCTTTTCTCGCAATTCTTTTAATCTGTTTGCAAAGATTTGTTTATCAAACATTTTAAAACCTCCATATTTGCATATATTTGTGTTTTCATAAATTTATAGGCGCATAATTGTTGACAAATTCGTTGTTGTTTGCTATAATGTGATTGTAGCACAATAATGTGCATATGTCAACAACAAATAACAAAAGGGAGCAAAGAAAAATGAAAACTGCAAACAATGACATCAGAGAAAAAGCAAAGGGGAGCGGCGTAGCATTATGGCAGATAGCGGACAAGCTCGGAATTAATGACGGTAATTTCAGCCGTAAACTGCGCCACGAATTGCCGGAGGAAACCAAGGCGAAAATATACCGCATTATTGACGAGCTGAAAGAGGTGGAATAATATGCCGAGAATGCGAACAATACAGGAAGCCGCCAAAGAGTTAAAGGAAAAAGACCCTAATACCGCTCTCACGCCCTACGCAATTCGGCAAATGGTGTTAAACGGTACGATACCGTGTATAAATGTCGGCAAGAAACGGCTGATAAATATGGACGTATTAGAGGGCTTTTTATGCGGAATGGGAGCGGAATAAGGCGAGAGGTGTTAAGAAGTGGCTGAAAATTCAAATAATAGCTTTATCCTCTATACAAGTTATGCCGATACCCTTGAAAAACTGCCGATTGAACAAGTCGGCGAAGTGTTTCTTGCTATAATGCACTATGCCAAGGACGGCACAATTCCAACGCTTGAGCCGCTCCCGAATTTATGTTTTTCTTTCATCAAATCGCAAATTGACCGCGATAAAGATAAATACGAAAAAATCAAAAGGAAACGGGCAGAAAGCGGCAAAAAAGGCGGTCAAAAGAGGGCGGAAAACCTTGCGGCAAATCAAGCCGAACAAGCAAATCAAGCAAATGCTACATTTGCTAAGCAAATCAAGCAAAACTTAGCAAATCCAAGCAAATCAAGCAAAACCAAGCATAATGTATATGATAATGATAATGTAAATG
>JAXJVI010000144.1:0-20192 GCA_036308615.1 Acutalibacteraceae bacterium
GCCTCAGCGCGCGCCGAGTCCGGGTCAGGCGGCGGTATTTTATGACGGTGATACAGTAGTCGGCGGCGGTACAATCGTGAAAGGAATTGACTGATATGAACGAGAATGTAAGCAAGGTAATAAAAAGTCTTGAGGGCAACAATATTAATGCGCTTTATGCCGAAACCAAGGCAGAGGTTTGCGATATAGTTAAAAATATGCTCTTTGACGGCGCGGTTATAACCGCGGGCGGCTCAATGTCCCTTAAGGAGAGCGGAGTTTGGGATATTATCAACTCACCCGAATACGATTTCCGCGACCGTGCGGCGGCGGGAATTACCGATGAAGAAAGAACCAAAGCCTATAAAGCGGCTATCGGCTGCGACTTTTTCTTTTGCTCCACAAACGCTCTTACCGAAAAGGGCGAGCTTGTAAATGTTGACGGCAACGCTAACCGCATTTCTTCTGTTGCCTTCGGCCCTAAAAAGGTTGTTATGGTTGTAGGCGTTAACAAGCTTGTAAAGGACATAGACGAGGGATTATTAAGAATAAAGAAAATCGCCGCGCCTAAGAACGCGGTGAGACTTAATACGGGTACACCCTGCCAAAAATTAGGGCATTGTGTAGCCTTGGAAAAAAGCGACTGTCCCGCTATGACCGACGGCTGTAAAAGTCCCCGCCGTATGTGTATAGAATACCTTATTTCGGGCTTTCAAAAGGAAAAGGGACGCATAAATGTAATTCTCTGCGGCGAAACGCTCGGTTATTAAAATAAATTTTAGGGCATATCTTTTATTAGAAAATCTGTCTTTTAAGGGGTGTGCCGTTTTGAAAAAATTAATTGCTTTTTTGCTTTCGGTTTGTATGCTGTTTTGTGTTACGGTTTCGGCAAAGGAATCGGTTACGGTGTCGAGCGAGTGCGACATTTCGGATATTGATGTTCCGCTCGACAGTACGCCCGTAAACGCCGCAATCGGTCAAACCCTTGATATTAAGGCGAAATCGGTCGTGCTTATGGAGCCTAATACGGGCAAGGTTTTGTATGAAGCCAATTCCGATGAAAAGCTTCCGCCTGCGTCTATCACCAAAATAATGTCGCTCTTGCTTGTGATGGAAGCGATTGACCGCGGTGACATCTCACTTGAAACGGTGGTGACCGCAAGCGAGCACGCCTGCAGTATGGGCGGCTCTCAAATATGGCTTGAGCCGGGCGAAACTATGACGGTAAACGACCTTCTAAAGGCGGCGGTGATAGCTTCGGCAAACGACGCCTGCGTGGCGCTCGGCGAAACCGTGGCGGGGAGCGAGGAGGGCTTTGTCGCCCTTATGAACGAGCGCGCAAAGGAGCTCGGTATGACTAATACCCATTTTGTTAATTGCACGGGGCTTGACGCCGAGGAGCATTTAACAACCGCTTACGATGTCGCTTTGATGTCGAGTGCGCTTATAAAGCACGACCTTATAAAGGATTATTCCACGGTTTGGATGGATACGCTCAGAGACGGAAAAAGCGAGCTTGTGAACACTAATAAGCTGGTACGCTTTTACGAGGGGACCACAGGGCTTAAAACAGGCACGACCTCGACGGCTAAGTACTGCCTTTCGGCAACGGCGGAGCGTAACGGTCTTGAGCTTGTGGCAGTAGTAATGGCGGGGGAAAGCAGCAACGACCGATTCGGCGGCGCTAAGAAACTGCTTGATTACGGCTTCGCAAACTATAATTATTCGAGTATTGACGCGGGGTTGGATGAAAAAACCGAGTTGGAGGTTTTAAAGGGGACTCAAAAAACAGTGGAGGTTTTGCCGCAAGGCAACCTTAATGTTTTACTGCCGAAATCCGCATCCGGCAAGATTGAGCGAGATACCGCTTTAAGCGATGAGGTTACAGCGCCTGTTAAAAAGGGAGATGTTTTAGGCACGGTCACCGTGACCCTTAACGGCGAGCGGTTAGGCGAAATTCCCTTAGTCGCGAAAGAGGATGTAGAAAGGCTGACTTTGGGCGTTACATTAGGCTGGATTTTAAAGGGATTATTTCAATTATGAAAACTTTTAATGAATATGAGTTTTTTATCTTGAAAAAGAGGAAAAAGTATTGTAAAATATAAGAAAGCATTTTTAAAAGAATCAGGGGTTTAAAATGGCACTAAAATTTAACTCAGCATACGCAAAGGATTTTATCAGGGAAAACGACCTTAAGGGTCTCGAGGCTCAGGTTGCCGCCGCTCACGAAACCGTGAACGCGAAATCGGGGCTCGGCAATGACTTTTTGGGTTGGGTGGAATTACCCGTTAATTACGATAAGGAGGAATTTTCCCGCATTAAGACCGCGGCGGCTAAAATAAGACAGGATACCGATATTCTTATAGTTATAGGTATCGGAGGCTCCTACTTAGGCGCAAGAGCGGCTATAGAGTTCTTAAAGGGACCGTATTACAACAATCTTAAGGACGGCGCACCCGAAATTTATTTCGCCGGTAACAGCATAAGCGGAGCTTATCTTTCGGATATTATGGAGCTTTGCAAGGGCAAGCGCGTTTCTGTTAACATTATTTCTAAGTCGGGTACAACAACCGAGCCCGCCGTGGCTTTCAGGGTGCTTCGTAAGTATCTTGAGGAGCAGTACGGCGAGGAAGAGGCAGCAAGGCGCATTTACTGCACGACCGATAAGGCAAGGGGTACACTTAAAAAGCTTGCCGATGAAAAGGGCTATGAATGCTTTGTGGTGCCCGATGATGTAGGCGGCAGATTCTCCGTTTTAACAGCCGTAGGTCTTCTTCCCATTGCCGCGGCAGGCGCGGATATTGATAAGCTTATGTCAGGCGCGGCGGCGGCTATGGCTGAATACAACGAGCCTGATATGTATAAAAACGACTGCTACCTTTACGCGGCGCTCCGCAACGCCTTCTACCGTAAGGGTAAGGCGGTTGAATTGCTCGTAAGCTACGAGCCGCGCTTTACAATGATGGCTGAATGGTTTAAACAGCTCTTCGGCGAGAGCGAGGGTAAGGACAATAAGGGTCTTTTCCCCGCGTCTGTCACCTTCTCAACCGATCTTCACTCAATGGGTCAGTTCATTCAGGACGGCAGCCGTGTGATGTTTGAAACGGTAGTTACTTTCGGTGAGAGCGATAAGGATATTACTATCGAGGCCGAGAGCGATGACGGAGACGGACTCAACTTCCTCGCGGGAAAGACTATGTCTTTTGTTAATTCCAAGGCATTTGAGGGTACGGTGCTCGCTCATACAGACGGCGGAGTTCCTAACCTTGTTATAAATGTAGATAAGCCCGATGAAGAAAACCTAGGCCGCCTTATTTATTTCTTTGAAAAGGCGTGCGCGATTTCGGGTTATATGCTCGGCGTAAATCCCTTCGACCAGCCGGGTGTTGAAAGCTATAAGAAAAATATGTTTGCTCTTCTCGGAAAACCCGGATACGAGGAGCAGAAGGCGGCGCTTGAAGCCCGTCTTAACGGATAAACTTAATTTAGAAGAAACTGCTTTTGCAGTGAAATAAAAAAGGAGTTGTGACAAATGATTAAACTCATTATCGGAAAAAAAGGTTCGGGTAAAACCAAAAAGCTGGTAGATATGGTGAACGCCGCGGCGGAGACCAGTCTCGGAAATGTTGTTTGCATTGAAAAGGGCGATACTCTTACTTATTCCGTTACACATAAGGCGCGCCTTATAGACGCGGAAGGCTACGGCATTTCGGGCTACGGTGAGTACTTCGGTATGGTTGCGGGTATCAAGGCAGGCAACAACGATGTTACCCACATTTTCGGCGACGCTACACTTAGAATCGGCGAGCGCGATTATGATAAGCTTGCCGCCTTCTTAGAGAGAATTTCGACGATTTCGGATGTTGAATTCATCTTTACGGTTTCGGCAGATAAAGAGGAGCTCCCGAAAAAGCTTTTCGACCTCGCAGAGGTTTGCTAAGCTGACATAAGCTACAAGTATAATAAAAAGAGGTAAGAAAAGCATATAATTTTCTTACCTCTTTTTTAGATGTTGAACGGGCGGAGAACATTATGAAAAACAACCGGATTAATAATAAAACCGTGATTATAACCGGTGCGTCAAGCGGTATAGGCAGGGGAATTGCGGTAAAGCTTATAAAGGAATATAACTGCACGGTTTTAGGTATTGCACGGAGCAAAGAAAAAATGGAGAGCCTTTCTGCCGAATTAGGCTCCGATGCGGAAAAATTCTCCTATAGGCTGTTTGATGTGTCAAATCAGGAAAATTGGCGGGATTTTCATTCCTATCTGACGGAAAACGGAATCAAGCCGGATATTCTTATAAATAACGCGGGTATTTTGCCCGAATTTAAAAAGGCAGAGAATCTTTCTGTGGAAGAAATCAAGCAAACAATGAACATTAATTTTTACGGCGCGGTCTATTCTATAAAAGAGCTTCTGCCTCTTATTCTTGAATCCTCAACGCCGGCGGTTGTAAATATCGATTCCTCGGCGGCGTTTATGCCCCTTGCGGGAACCTCCGTCTATTCGGCGAGCAAGGCGGCGCTCAAGGCCTTTACCGAGGCAATGCGCGAGGAGCTTCGCGGCAGGTGCTATGTCGGCCTTATTTGCCCGGGATTTACTAAAACCGATATTTTCCGCAGTCAAAACCTAACCGAGAAAAAAGAAGAAAAAATAATCGGTGCGATTAGCACCTCCTGCGATTACGCGGTTAAAAGGATCGTCAACAGTATTGCAAAAAAACGGGAGCTTACCGTAATCGGCGCGGACGCGCAGTTTATGAAGCTGATGGGCAAAATAATGCCTGTTAAGGGCGGGAAAATGGTAAGCGCAATTTTGAAAAAATCAGGCTTTAAACTGTTTGACGGCTTAAATTAGTATCGGAATTACCGCCCGAATAACAGAAAACAACAGAAAAATAACAGAAAAATTATAAAATTTCAAAAAAGGTCTTGACAATATTAAAATATGAGGTATAATAATACTACTGTGAAATCTTGGGGAATTGTGTAACGGTAGCACGACAGACTCTGACTCTGTTTGTTGGGGTTCGAATCCCTATTCCCCAGCCAGTCGAGAGCCTCGACACGCAGACGCGTAGTTGAGGCTCTTCTTTTTTGCAGTTTTTCCTCTCGCGTCAAAACGGTATCTAAATTGCACCCACAAGCCAAAAATCCCGTTCTCGTAAGAGGGCGGGATTTTTACTTGCGACTATAACCCTGGATTTCAAGCGAAATTCAGGGTTAAATTTTGTTGTCAAGCGGGAGTCGTAATGCTTGTTCAATTTTTTCAGAACAAAAATAATCATTTGTCTTTATAAAATAGCCTAAAAGCTCTATAGGAAAAGAGCAACCGTTTCCGTTATTGCCGGTATTTAGCAAAAATAATTTCATAAATATCTGCAATATACAGAAGTTTTGGAAAACAGACAATAAATTATTTGTTTCCCAAAAACAGGAACACTGATTTGAATGCTTAAATATCGACAAATTAACTTGTATTTCACAAAATAATGTAACAGGATATATTAAAAGGGTTAATTAATTTTGTATATATGTAATAATACACAACATAACAACGATTAATTTGTTCATTCGTACAAATCTGCGAAACAAACATAAAAAATGCTTGATTTCCACATTTTTAGGTGTTAATATATAGTTGTCAAAGAAAAACCGTTGGAAACGGAAGAAAAGGAGTTATGATTTATGCATGCTTTAAAAAGATTCGGAACAGCCTTTGGCGGCTACAAGATGATGGAGGATTATCCCGTCCCTGTGTGCGGACCCGATGACATCATTATCGAAATTAAAGCCGCCGCAATCTGCGGTGCTGATATGAAGCACTGGCAGGTAGACAACGGGTACGATGATACAAACATCACACCCGACCAACAGCAATCGGTTCGCGGTCACGAGTTCGCGGGCGAAATCGTCGAGGTAGGCGAGAATGTTAAGGACTGGCGCGTAGGTCAGAGGGTTGTATCGGACAACAGCGCCCATGTCTGCGGCGTATGCCCCGCCTGCGAAAGCGGTGACTTCCTTTGCTGTGAGCATAAGGTAAACCTCGGTCTTGACAACAACACCTGGGGCGGCGGATTCTCGAAGTACTGCAAGGTGCCCGGTGAAATTCTCGCAATCCACAAGCACGCAATCTGGGAAATTCCCGAGGGCGTTAAGTATGAGGAGGCGGCGGTGCTCGACCCAATCTGCAACTCCTACAAGGCGATTGCTCAACAGTCCCACTTAATCCCCGGTCAGGATGTTGTAGTCTTCGGCACAGGTCCGCTCGGTCTCTTCGCGGTTCAGGTTGCGAAGCTTATGGGTGCCGTAAACATCGTTATGGTAGGTCTTGACGAGGATGTAAAGGTACGCTTCCCCGTTGCTATGGAATTAGGCGCAACACATTGCGTAAACGGCTCAAAGGAGGATGTTGTCGCACGCTGTACCGAAATCTGCGGCAGAGACAATTTAGGGCTTGTAATCGAATGCTCGGGCGCAAATATAGCCCTTAAGCAGGCTATCGAAATGACAAGACCCAACGCCGAGATCGTCCGCGTGGGAATGGGCTTTAAGCCGCTTGAGTTTTCCATTAACGACATCACGGCTTGGAACAAGAGCATAATAGGTCATATGGCTTATGACTCCACCTCCTGGAGAAACTGCATCAGACTTCTTAAGGCGGGAATGATTAAGGTTGAGCCTATGATTACCCACCGTCTGGGTCTTTCTCAGTGGAAAGAGGGCTTCGACGCAATGGCGAAGAAGGAAGCAATCAAGGTTATTTTCACCTACGATTACAACGACTGATAAAAACAAAACCGATTGGAGGTAGATTCCAATGAGAAAGCTGATGATTGCGCCGTCTGTCGGGTGTTGCGATTTGTTTCATATCGAGGAGCAGGTAAGGCTGATTAACGAAAAATCGGATTATCTTCATATGGACATTAAGGACGGCGTGTATGTTCCAAGCTACGGAATAGGCCCTGATTATCTTGATTATCTTAATAAGCATGTCGATAATCTAAAGCCTATGGACGCGCATCTTATGGTTAAGCATCCCCAGCGGTATCTTGAGGTGTTCGCAAAAGCGGGCGCTGCATACATAACGCCGCATACGGATTGCATAGAGGGGGACGCGTTCGTCACAATCCGCAGGATTAAGGAATTGGGTTGTAAGGCGGGTGTTGCACTTAGTCCCTCGGTTTCGCTTAATACTATTGAATATTATCTGCCCTTGCTCGACAAGGTTACGATAATGATTGTAGACCCCGGCATTGCAGGTCAGCCTGTTGACCCGCAGATGTTTGTTAAGATAAACCGTCTTGCGAAAATGCGGAAGGAATTAGGGCTTAATTTCCTGATTGAAGCCGACGGCTCGATGAACAAAAGCCTTTACCGTCCTCTTTACGAGGCGGGTGCGGATATGGTGGTTTTAGGACCTCCCGCCCTCTGGAATAAGGACGCGGACTTTAAAAAGGCTTGGTCGATAATGGAAATCGAGCTTGAAGAAGAGCTTGAAAAAGCGGAGAGAAAAATATAAAAAATAATTTTAAGGAGTAGAACGATGGAAAACAAAACTAATATCAATATCGGGGCGAGGCTTGACCGTCTGCCCCAGTCAAAATGGCATGTTAAAATGTGGCTTATAACGGCGTTCGCGCTTTTGGTTTGCTGGTCTAACGGCATCGGCGGCGCGGTGCAGAACATTCTGCTTAACGAAATTCACTGGTTGGAAAAGGGAACAGCCCTGCTTGCGATGTGGGGTACGGTTTACACTGCGGGTCAGCTCTTCGGAGCGCTCATCGGCGGACCTATAGGCGATAAAATCGGCAGAAAAAAGAGTATATTACTGTATGAAGCTATACATATTGTTGCAATGATAGGCGGCGCTCTTGCTCCCAATGTTTATGTACTTTATGTATTCAGACTTTTACAGGGCTTCGGTCTCGGCGCGCTGTTAGTAGTTCTCTTCGCCGGCTTTACAGAGTATGTTCCGGGCAAAAATCGCGGTACATGGTCGAGCCGCACCTCCTTTATCGGCAACTGGGCTCACCCGATATGCAACGGTATAGCACTTCTTATAGTATCTACCGGTGTTAGCTTTGCCCTTAACTGGAGAATCCAGTTTATGATTCCCTCCATCCTTTCAATAATCGCCTGCGTTTTCATTCTTAAAAAGTTCCCCGAGTCCCCGAGATGGCTTGAATCACAGGGCAGACTTGATGAAGCAGACGCTATAATGACCAAAATCGAAAAGGAAATCGAAAAATCCACCGGCAAGCCCCTGCCTCCTATCGAAGTTAAAGAGCCGAAGCCCGTTAAAAAGCTTCCCTACAGCGCTCTCTTTAAAGGCAAGCTCTTAAAGCGCACAATCGTTGGCTCTCTTGTGCTTATCGGTATGAACACAATCCAGTACACCCTTATGAACTGGATGCCCTCAATGCTTAAGGACTTAGGCTTTGACACCTCTACCTCGCAGTTTATGACAATGTTCGGTCTCTTCGGCGCACCCTTTGGAATCTTTATCGCCTCGCTTATTATGGATAAGCTCCCCCGCAGAGTAATGGGCGTACTTCTTCTCGCCTTGATGGCGGGTCTCGGAATTGCTACAGGCGTTCTCGCTCCCTCCCTTGGCATAACAGGTCTTATTGTAATGACCTTCTTGCTTAACACGGTTATTTATATGTATGTTTGCTACGCCTCTGCAGTATATGTACCCGAGATGTGGCCCACCTCCGCAAAGCTTTCGGGCTCTGGCTTCAGCAACGCTATGGGCAGGGTCAGCAACATCTTCTTCCCGTTCCTTGTCACCTGGGCGGCGGCAAGCATAGGCCCCGGCAGTGTGTTTATCCTTATCGGTGTAGTAGCGGTTATCATAGCTATAAGCATTATATTCTTAGGCGTTGAGACAAGAGGCGAATCGGTTGAGGATATAGGCAATATCGATTAATTTAATTTATATCCTGCGTCGGCAAGCCCGACGCAGGAAAAAACCGGGAGGTATATTTATGAAAAATTCCGAAGCGATTTTGGTTACACCAAAGCATTTTGAAATTAAAGAATGCCCCGTACCGGAGCCCAAGGAAAACGAAATCCTTATGAAGGTTGAGTTTGTGGGTATGTGCGGTTCTGATATACACGGCTTTGAATTCGGCCCCTTTATTCCCCCTAAGGACCCCAACCAGAAAATCGGTCTCGGTCACGAGGTTGCGGGCGAGGTTGTAAAAATCGGCTCAAAGGTTACAAGGTTTAAGGTTGGCGACAAGGTTTTAATCGAACCCGGCGTACCCGACAATACCTGCGAATATTGCCGCACAGGCAGATACAACATCTGCCCCGGAGTTGACTTTATGGCGACCCAGCCCAACTACAAGGGCGCGCTTACAGAGTATATGACCCACCCCGAGGAGTGGACCTACCATGTTCCCGATAATATGACGACTATGGAGGCGGCGCTTGTAGAGCCCGCGGCGGTAGGTATGCATGCGGCTATTTTGGGCGGTGCGCAACTCGGCAAGAGTATTGTAATTCTCGGCGCGGGAACAATCGGTCTTATGGTGCTTCAGGCTTGCAAGAGCCTGGGTGCTACCGACATTACGGTTGTTGATATTATGCAAAAGCGCCTTGACCTGGCTAAAAAGCTTGGCGCAAGCAGGGTTATAAACGGCAAGGAAGAGGATACCGTAGCCCTTATCCGTTCGCCCGAGCTTTTCGGCGACCACGGTGTTGACCTGGTATTCGAGGCGGCGGGCTCTGCCTTTACCGCACAGCAGGCGGTACAGATTGTCGCCCGCGGCGGCAAGATTATGATGGTCGGCACACATTCAAAGCCCGTACCGATCGATTTCTTAAAAATCAACCGTGAGGTTACAATTCAGACCTCCTTCCGTTACTGCAACAACTTCCCGCAGACAATAGAGGCTATTTCCTCGGGCAAGTTTAATGTAAAGGATATGGTAACCCATATTTACGATTACAAGGATGTTCAGCAGGCGTTCTCAGACGCTATCGACCCTGTTAAAAAGGCGGATATGGTCAAGGGCGTAGTAAAGGTTGCCGAATAATAGAATAAATCGAAATTTCAAGGAGTAAAGGTGATTAATATGGTATCAGATATCAGATATTGGGAGAAAAAGGCGTCCGAGGGTCATTATGCGATTCCTCACTTCAATGTATGGAACGCCGAAATGCTTATGGGCGTTATCGATGCGGCTGAGGAGCTTCGCGCACCGATTATCATTTCCTTCGGAACGGGCTTTACGGGCAATACCGTATTTGAGGACTACTGCTATATGATGGAATCTATGGCTAAAAAGGCGAGCGTTCCCGTAATCCTCCATTGGGATCACGGCAGAAATATGACCATTCTTCAGAACGCGGTTAATCACTGTATGAATTCGGTAATGCGCGATGCGTCCGCCCTCCCCTATGAGGAAAATGTAGCCGAGATTAAGAGATGCGTTGATTATTTCCACGCCTACAATATCCCCGTTGAGGCTGAGTTAGGTCATGTCGGCAACGAAACGGTATACGAGGAGGCTCTCTCGGACTATCAGTACACCGACCCCTCAAAGGCAAAGGAATTTGTTGAGAGAACGGGCTGTGACTCCCTTGCGGTTGCAATCGGCAATGTTCACGGCGTATATTCCTCCGAACCGAAGCTCGCCTTTGATGTTCTTGAATCGGTGGCAAAAGAGGTTGACGTTCCGCTGGTGCTTCACGGCGCGTCCGGAATAGGCGACGAGGATATTAAAAAGGCTATTTCCTTAGGCATTGCAAAGATTAACATTCACACCGAGCTGTGTCAGGCGGCTATGGAGGCCATTAACGCTCACAAGGACGAACCCTTCTTGGCGGTTGAGCGGGAGGTCAGAAAGGCTGTTAAGGAGCGCGCCATGTATAAGATACGGCTCTTCGGAGATGAAGGTAGAGCAGATGAATAATGAAAAAAAGCTTGATGTAATTTGCTTGGGTGCGGCGGTGGTTGATATTCCGCTCCGCCCCGTATCAAGGGATATTTTCAATATTGAGTCCTATCCTGTTGACCGAATTGCCATGACGGTGGGCGGCGACGCCATGAACGAGGCAACGATTATAAGCCGTCTCGGCTTTAAGACCGGCATAATCGCCTGCATAGGGGACGACGCGGCGGGTCAGTTCATTCTTCGCTCCTGCAAGAAGGACAATATCGATGTAGAGGGTATAAAAATCGACCCGAATATTGATACCTCTATGAACATAGGGCTTGTGACCGAGGACGGAGAGAGAACCTTTGTTACAAACCGCAACGGCAGTCTTTGGAAGGAAAATATTGAGCATGTTGATTTTGAAAAGATGAAGCAGGCAAAAATTCTTTCCCTTGCGAGCATTTTCAACTGCCCCTTGCTTGACGGCAAAGCCCTTGTTAAAATTTTCAAGGCGGCAAAGGAGGAGGGTATGCTTATCACGGCGGATATGATAAAGCCCCGCCTAGGCGAAACCCTCGACGATATAAGAGAAGCCTTAAGCTATGTCGATTACTTCTTCCCGAACTTTGACGAAGCATGCCTTATGACGGGCGAAACCGAAGAATCAAAGGTTGCCGACAAGCTTTTTGAGTGCGGCGTTAAAAATGTCATTATGAAGATAGGCAAGCGGGGCTGCTATATCCGCAATAAAGCGGGCGCAATGATTGTTCCCGCCTGCAAGGGAATAACCGCTATTGACACAATAGGCGCGGGGGATAACTTCGCCTCGGGCTTTATAGCGGGGATTTTAGAGGGCAAGGACATTCACGAATGTGCGATTTACGCTAACTGCACAGCCGCTATCTCGGTTCAGTACTCGGGCGCGACAGCAGGGGTACAGAACAAGGAAATGGTTGAGCAGATGCTCAAAAAATACAAAGAGGATTATATATTGTAATTCCGAAATTATTTGAAAGGATGACTTGCGATGAAGACTATGAAGCTTGGCAAAACAGGCATTGATATTTCAAGAATGGGACTGGGCACCTGGTCTATAGGCGGCGGCTCCGCCTGGGGCGGCGACCACGACCTTCAGGTTGTTGTGGATACAATCCGCGAGGCTCCCAAGCTCGGCGTTAATCTTATAGATACCGCCCCCGGCTACAACTTCGGCAACAGCGAGAGGATTTTGGGCAAGGCGCTCGAACAAATGAACCGTGAGGATGTTGTAATCATCACAAAGTGCGGCGTTGTCTGGGATCAGGAGATGAAGGGCGACCTTTTCAATAAGGTTAACGGTATTCAGCTTTACAAAAACCTCAACAGCGAATCGGTTAAAAAGGAAATCGAGGAATCCCTTGAAAGAATGGGTACAGACTATGTGGATGTATATATGACCCATTGGCAGTCAATAGAGGGCAGTGAGTACTATGTGCCTATCCGCAAAACGATGGAGGTTTTAAACGAGCTTAAGGCACAGGGAAAAATCAGGGCAATCGGCGCGGCAAATGTTGACATTAACCAAATTAAGGAGTATATTAAATACGGCGAGCTTGATATTGTTCAGGCTAAGTATTCTATACTTGACCGTGCGATAGAGGACGAGATAATCCCATGCTGCCGCGAAAACGGCGTGACAATTCAGGCATATTCGCCCCTTGAAATGGGTCTGCTTTCGGGTACGCTTCCGAGAGATTACAAGCCTGTCGGAGCGCAGATACCCAAAAAGTGGTTCCAGCCCGACAATATGCAGGCGGCAATGGATGTTATGGAGGAATGGAAGCCCCTTTGCGAGAAGTATAACTGCACTATCGCAAATTTAGCCCTTGCTTGGATATTGGCTCAGGGCGAATTCATTAACCTCTTGAGCGGTTCAACAACCGTTGACCAAATTGCGGAAAATGTAAAATCCGCCGAAATCGAGCTTGACCCCTCGGATGTGGCGGCAATGCGGGATATGGTAGAGGCTATTGATAAATAATTTATCAAAATGATACAAAAAAACTTTACTTTTTGCTTGTAATTATGATATAATGCTGATAGGAGAAGAAGGCGCAAACCCATGGCAAAGCGAATAGATGAAATCAAACAAAAGGTTGAAGCGGAAGGTGAGGTGTTTGTATCGGAGCTGAGCCGTCTCTACGATGTTACCGAGGAGACGATTCGCAGAGATCTTGAAAAGCTTAAAAACGACGGTGTTGTCACCCGTACATACGGCGGGGCTATGCTTAACACCGTTTCCCAAAGCGACCAGATTCACTTTTCAAAGCGAAGGGCAATTAACCTTGAAAGCAAGAAAAGGATTGCCGAGCTGTTTTCCCGTGAGTTCGGTCAGGCTAAAACTGTTATGGTAGATAACAGCACCACCGCAATCGAGGCGATAAAGCTGTTAAAGGACGGTAAGGATATAACCGTTATCAGCTTTTCCGCTCAGATTTTTCAGGAGCTGGATGATACGAATATTACGCTCGTTTCAACCGGAGGAATTTATAATGAAAGAACTCGCTCCTTCTACGGTATTCTTGCAAAGGAAAGTATTCGCAAATATAATGTTGATATTGCGCTGCTTGGCTGTAAAGGGCTTAATACTGCAAATGGAGTATCGGACTCATCGGAGAGCGAGGCAAATTTAAAAGCGGAGATGTCAAGCCGCGCGGCACGGGTTGTCGTGCTGGCGGATCATTCAAAATTCGATCAGACCGCCTTTGTTACCTTCCTCGATTGGGATACGGTCGATTGCATAATTACCGATGAAAAGCCCGATGATAGCTGGGTGGAATTTTGCAGCCGTAAGAATATCCGTCTGATATATGAGTGATACCGTAATCGCTTTTAATTACAATTTCATTTAATGTCTAAAGCTCTTGATTGTAAAATCGGGAGCTTTTTATTTGTTCAAAATCATTTTAAAGGAGATGTGATTATGTCATCACAAGTCAAAAAAGCGTCAATAGTTAAAAAAATGATAATTGCCGTTGCGGCAGGCTTTGCGGTGGGATTTTTGTGCCTGCTTTTAAAGAGTCAGCTTAAGGGAACCTCCGGCGAGGGAGTGTGGAATGTGATTGACGCAATCCTCTTCCAGGATATAACCGCTACTAAAAGCATACAGGGAATAGGACTGTTTTATATTATCGGTCAGCTTTTTATGCGCGGACTTCAAATGATGATAGTACCGCTGGTTATCTGCTCTTTAACCCTTGCACTTTGCAGTCTTGCCGACCCAAAAAGGCTTGGAAAAATTGCGGGCAAAACCTTTATAACCTATTTCAGCTTCTATGTTGTCGCCGCCGCCCTTGCGGGAGCGGGAGCCTACTTTGTAAAGTCTATGGGCTGGTTCAATGTAAATCTACCCGCCGAGCAAGCGCAGGAAATCGTGACAATGGAGGGATATAATCCCTTGGTAACGGTTGTAAACGCCGTTCCCTCCAACATAATAAGCGCAATGTCCACCAATACTACAATTCTGTCGGTTGTGGTGATCGCGATTGTGCTTGGACTCTGCATAACAAAAATGGGCGAAAAGGCGAACCCGATTAAAAATGTTATTCAGAACCTCAACGATATTGTCCAGATGTTCCTTGATTTTCTTATCAATAAAATCGCGCCCATAGCAATCTTCTGTATGATTACAAGAGCGCTTGCGGTTTACGGATATGAATATATTTCTCCGACCTTGGTATGGATAGCCTCCACAATCGTAATCTGTCTTGCGCTGGTATTCACCATTTATCCGATAGGCGTATTTATTACTACAGGTCTTAACCCCTTTAAGTTCCTTAAGAAAACCGCGAAAATAGGTCTTTTCGCCGCGGCGACTAATTCCTCCGCCGCAACTCTCCCCCTTAATACCAAGACCTGCATAAACGAGCTCGGCTGTTCCGAGGAGGTAAGCAGTTTTGTTCTGCCAACGGGAATGACTATTAATATGAACGGCACTACCGCTATGCATATGATTGCCATAACCTTCATAGCTACTGCGGCGGGTGTAGAGATAACCCCTATGACCCTTGTTTTAACCGCATTTCTCTCTATCTGTACGGCGGTGGGCACCCCCGCAATCCCCGTGGCGGGAACTACTATGGTATATGTTGTTATGATGGGTCTTGGGCTTAACTCGGAGCTTTGTATGATAGGCTATTCCCTTGTGCTTGCGATGAACTATCTGCCGGGAATGGCGGTAATCACCCTTAATGTAGTAGGCGACGCCGCAACAAATGTTATAATAAGCCATAAGGAAGGCGCCCTCAATAAGGAAATATACAATAGATAAGTTTATGAACAAAGAAAAAAAGAGATTTTTAGAATGTCTTTCAAAGCAGTATCCCACGATAGACAGCGCCGCCACCGAGATTATAAATCTTCAGTCTATTCTTAACCTGCCTAAGGGCACGGAGCATTTTCTGTCCGACATTCACGGCGAATACAAGGCGTTTTCCCACGTGCTGAGAAACGGCTCCGGGGCGGTTATGAAAAAAATAAACGATGTTTTCGGCGACAGTATTTCCCCTGAGGAAAAGAAGGAGTTAGCTTCTCTTATCTATTATCCTATAGAAAAGCTTGAATACATAAAATCCGAAAGCCTTAACACCTATGAATGGTACCGCACAAGCCTTTACAGGCTTGTGTCGGTCTGCCGAACAGTCTCCTCAAAATACACCCGCTCTAAGGTTCGTAAGGCTCTGCCCGACAGCTTTAAGTATGTAATCGAGGAGCTTATAACCGAGAAAAAAGAGGTTTTGAACAAAGCCGCCTATTATGAGGAAATTATTAACACGATCATTGAAATAGGCTATGCCGACAAGTTTATTGAGGAAATGTCTAAACTCATTCAGCGCCTTGTTATCGACCGTCTTCACATTATCGGCGATATTTATGACCGGGGACACGGCTCCCATTTTGTTATGGATAGGCTGTGCGAGTATCATTCCCTTGATATTCAGTGGGGCAATCACGATGTTTTGTGGATGGGGGCTTTAGCGGGGCAGACCGCCTGCATTGCGAATATCGTCCGCACAAGCCTTTTGTACGATAATGTTTCGGTGCTCGAAAACGGCTACGGCATAAGCATTTTACCCCTTTTGTTCTTCGCAATGAAGACATATAAGGACGACCCCTGTAAGCAGTTTAAAATTAAAAGTAAAAACAGCGATGAGTCCGAAATAAGCCTTGAAATGAAGGCGCATAAGGCGATTTCGGTTATCCAGTTTAAGCTTGAGGGTCAGCTTATAAGCGAGCATCCCGAATACAATATGGGGCATAGAAGACTTTTGCACAGGATTGATTTTGAAAACGGTACAATCGAGCTTTACGGCAAAAGCTATAAGCTTTGCGACAGCAATTTCCCAACGGTTAATCCCGATTCCCCCTATGAGCTTACCGAGGAGGAAAAAGAGGTTGTACGAAAGCTACGCTACGCCTTTGTAAGCTGTGAAAAGCTTAAAAAGCACATTAATCTTCTGCTCAATAAGGGCAGTCTATATAAGGTTACCAACGGCAATATACTCTTCCACGGCTGTATTCCGATGACCGAAAGCGGAGATTTCAGAGAAATTAACATTTTCGGAAAACCACTTAGCGGAAAGGCTTTGTACGACAGTCTTGAAAGCTGTGCGCGCAAGGCGTTTTTATCTGTAAACGAGGCGGAGCGCAAAAACGGCAGGGATATACTCTGGTTTTTGTGGAACGGGGCGGATTCCCCGCTTTACGGCAGGGATAAGATGACCACCTTTGAGAGATATTTCATATCCGACGAAAGCACCCACACCGAGACAAAGGATGTTTATTATAGGCTTATAAACAGGGAAGAGACCGCCGAGAAAATATTTGCCGAGTTCGGCGTAAAGGGCGAAAACCGACACATTATAAACGGACATGTCCCGATACATCACACAGAGGGCGAAACCCCCGTAAAATGCGGCGGAAAGGTCATTATAATAGACGGCGGCTTTGCGAGTCCATATCATAAGGTAACGGGGATAGCGGGGTACACCCTTATTTACAATTCCTACGGACTTATGCTCACCGCTCACGAGCCGTTCAAAACTGTCAGCGAAGCAATAAAGGACGGCACGGATATGCAGACCCACAGGGTCGCTTCGGAAGTGTGTAAAAAAAGAATCCTTGTAGGCGACACCGATAACGGCGCTAAAATCAAGGAAACAATAAACGATCTAAAGGAGCTGATAAGCGCCTACCGCTCGGGCGAGGTGCGTCAGGATAAGCAAAAAATATAGTTGATTTATTACACCGTCTCTCGTTCCCATACCTCAACAAGAAGGTTGATATGAAGCTCACGCTGTATCTGAAAAGGAAAAAATTAACAAGCTCGGCAAAAGCGGGAAAAAGCTTATGCCGAGCTCGTTTACTTTTTAAGAAATAAATCGGGGTTTGTAGAGGTGTTTTTCAATCACCCCTACAAACCCCAATTTGTTTTATTACAGCCCACTTATTTTTTTTAAAAACATTAACCGTTTTGTGCGTTATAATCCTCCTCGGATAAAAGGTAGCTTGAAACGGCGTAAACTGTTTGACCGTTAAATGTAAGCTTTGCCCAGCCGTTTGAATGCTTGCCTATAAGCTCCGCAAATTCCCCGCTTTTAAGGGTATAAACCACTTCGGAATTTTGGGTGCTTGGTGCCGTACGGAGATTTGTTTCGGTCTTTGCAGTCACTCTGCCGGAGGCGGGGGAGAAGCCGTCCGAAACGCTCTCGCTCTTAGAGGAGGTACTGTTTACCTCGGTTGTAAGCAGACTTGTTTTTGCATATGCGGTTCTGCCGTTATATGTGAGCTTTGTCCAGCCTGCGGGGCTTACGCCTATGCGGGTCACAAATTCGCCGTTTTTAATGGTGGCTATTATCTCGCTGTTTGTGTTAGGCTCGGCACGGAGGTTGGTCTCGTCTTTTGCGGTGACTTGACCTTCGGCTTTCTCAAAGCCGTCCGAAGCTGATGAGCTTTCGGAAGAATTACTAAGTACCTCTGTGGTAAGCAGACTTGTTTTTGCGTAGGCAATTTTTCCGTCCACATTCACTCTTGTCCAGCCGGAGGGGCTTACGCCTACACGGGTTACAAACTCACCGTTTTTAATGGTGGCTATTATCTCGCTGTTTGTGTTGGGCTCGGCACGGAGGTTGGTCTCACTCTTTGCGGTGACTTCGCCGCCTACAGGCTCAAAACCGTCCGAAATAGAGACGCTGTCCTGCGGCTTGTAGTTTTTATCGGTGGTAAGATAGCTTGTTATCGCGTAAACCGTTTTGCCGTTATATGTGAGCTTTGACCAGCCGTTGCTGCCGGTTGCCGTGCGTTTTAAAAACTCACCGTTTTTAAGGACTCCTACAATGTTGCTTTTGGTAGTCGCCACATCGCGGAGATTTGTCTCTATCTTTGCGGTCACCTCGTCCGAAACGGCGGTGTAAATATTATCGCTCACATTAGGAGCCTTAGCCTCTTCGGGTCTTGCGCCGGGGTTTTTAGCCGCCGCCTTTTGCCTTGTGAAATAGGAAACCGACATATCCGTGTTGCCCGAAATACCGTTTACAGAACCCTTATCGGTATATTGCCACATATCATACTTTCCGCCGTAATCGGGAGTGGCGGTTTGAGGATAGGGGGCGTTGGGATAACGCGCTACCCAAACAGAATAAGAATTTTCAATCCGCGCGGTGTCCCAGTAAAGGGAATTATCAAGCTCATTTTTCGCTGAATACAGCATCCCCTCGTATCCTTTTTGCTCCACATACTTTAAAAAGGCGAGGGCGTTGTCGGTTCGCTGAGCGTTGGAAATGCCGTACATACGGCTTTCGGAGCTTTTAAAGCCCTCGCAGTCATATACAATCGGATAGGAAATAGGATACCCCGCAACTGCCGAAACCGTCCATTCGGCTTCCTCTAAGGCTTCGGCGGCGGTTGTGGCGGTGGAAAAAAAGTAAACACCTACAAGCACTCCCGCCTTATCCGCCTGCTGAATATTGTAGTCGGCGCAGTCGTCCTTGTAAATAACGCCGTTTTCGCCTCGGAAGCCGATTCTTATAATCGCAAAGTCTATTCCGGACTTTTTAACCTTTGCCCAGTCAATTTTTCCCTGCCATTTGGAAACATCAACCCCGTTTGCCTTGCCTTCCTTAATTACTAATTCCTCGGCTTTGACCGCTGTACCCGATTCGGTGTTAAAATCGATGTTTTCGGGGTCTAAAGCGTCGCTCCCCGCACTCACCGCAGAAGAGGATAAAGCGGAGGAATTACTTTCGGTATTCTGTTTCTTACACCCCGCCGCCGAAACCGCAACAGTAAATGCGGCGGCAAGACAAAGCAGTTTTTTAAGATTATTGTATTTTTTCATAAGCAAGCCTCTGTTATTTATCAACCGACTCGGCCCGAGCTTTAAGGTCAAGGGAGTTTATAACCTCAACCGTATTCTTAAAGCCCTCTTCGGCATAAAAGGTTTCCCTTAAATATTCATAATCCTTATCAAAGCCCGAGATTTCTGTAGTGTAGTAAACACCGTTTGTGATGCTGTTTGCCGTCGCGCTCGGAATATCGGATAAATATGCCTCCTTAAGCCGTGTAAGCTCTGCGGGAGTAAGGTACAGCCCCTCAACCGAGCCATCGTCGGAATAAACCGAAATTGCAAGATTGTTTTCGGTGAAGCCGTCAAACCGCTTTTTTATGCTCGCCTTATTTTCGTCGCTCTTGTAAATTTCAAGCAGGGTATCTATATAGTCATTGTAATCCACATAAAATGCCCGCTCAAAGCTGTCGCCGTTTTTGAGGCTGTAGCTTATCGAGATATACTGGTATTCGTCCGTTTCCGCTCCGTTTTCGGCTATTGCGCCGTGAAGCTTAAAAGCAAGGTCGGGGTCTGCAAACTCGACATAGCTCACGCCGAAGGAAACCGAGGCGGATTTTACCTTGTCCGCACTCGGTATGCGGGTGGAATAGCCGAAAAAGCCGCTCCAAAGGGTAAGGGCGGTCACTGCCATACAAACCACCGAAGCCCCGCCTGTTATAAGCGATTTTTTTACCGTTTTAAAGCCGCGGTCGTTAATCGCGCCGAAGGTGACCGCCGTAAGCAGTCCGCCTACAGCCGCGAAAATCCAGAATATAAGGTTGATTTCTCCCTCGGAAAAAAGCACGCCGATAAGATACGCCCCGACAATGCCCACAATAAGCGCGCAGACAATGTAAATAAATTTATATGCGTAGGAAACCCCGCTTTTCTCGCTCTTGCGGCGCTTGTAAAGCAGAAAGGCGGCGACCAGCGACAAAAGGGTAATAAGGATAAGCTTTA
>JAXJVI010000145.1:0-5770 GCA_036308615.1 Acutalibacteraceae bacterium
ACAGCTCCCCTGTCACGGGGAGCCAAACATAGACTTTGTCAACACTCTCCAGCCCCCTTTAGGCAAGGGAGGCTATTACAAATATCATTTTAGCTCTACAAACCCCGATTTGTTTTTGCGCCGATTTCCGGAACCCTTTACTCATCAAGCGCGCAAATATCCTTGAAGGTTTCCCGCCTTACCGCTATATAGTCACGCTTTGAATTAAGCATTACAACTGGCGGTCTGCCTACGCGGTTGTAATTTGAAGCCATTGAATAGTTGTAAGCGCCTGTCGTTAGCACCGCCAGAATTTCGCCGCGGCGGGGCTTGGGCATTTTTACATTTTCCTGAATAAGGTCGCCCGATTCACAGCACCTGCCCGCAACCGTAGCGGTGTAGTCCTTTTGGTCGTTAGCACGGGATGCTAAAACCACGGTATAGGGCGATTCATATAGAGTGTAACGGGGATTGTCGGTCATACCGCCGTCAATCGAAACATAGTTCTTATAGCCCGTAATCTCCTTGACGCTTCCTACCGTATAAAGGGTCATACCCGCGTCTGCTACGAGACTGCGCCCCGGCTCCATAAGAATTTTAGGAACGGGAAGACCGAATTTCTCGCATTGGTTGCCTATAATTTCCGCAACCTCTTTTATTTTCTCGCCGTAATCGATTTCGGGGTCGGCTTCGGTATAGCGAACCCCCAAACCGCCGCCTAAATTAAGGGTTTCGGCGGTGTAGCCCAATTTATCGCGCACATCGGCAATAAATTGGAGCATAATTTCGGACGCGTCGGTAAAGGGCTGTGACTCAAAAATCTGGGAGCCGACATGGCAATGAAAGCCGCAAAGCTTTACATTGCCGAGCGCAAGCGCCTTTTTAACAATTTCCATAGCCTGACCCGTTTCGATAGCCGTTCCGAACTTTGAATCCACCGAGCCTGTGGAGATTTTTTTATGGGTATGCGGGTCGATTCCCGGCGTAATTCTAAGCAGAATATTCTGCTTTATCCCCATTTCCCCCGCAATGCGGTCAAGGGCTGATAGCTCGTCCTCGCCGTCAACCACGAAACAGCCCACCTTATTTTCTATAGCAAAGCGAATGTCGGCGTCTGTTTTGTTGTTGCCGTGGAAAAAGCTGTTCTCCATCGGAAAGCCCGCCGAGGCGGCGGTGTAAATCTCACCGGGGGAAACAACATCGATGTCAATCCCCTCCTCCGCCATAATGCGGTAAATCTGCTTACAGGAAAACGCCTTGCTTGCAAATTCGGGCATAGAGCCCGCGGGGAAATAATTTGCCATAGCGGTCTTATAGGCTCTTACATGCTCGCGGATTTTATCCTCGTCCATTAAGTAAAGGGGTGTGCCGTACTTTTCGGCTAATTCCACCGTATCGTACCCCGCAAAGGTCAAATGTCCCTTTTCGTTTACTGAAATATTATCACAAATCATTGGTTTCACCTAAAGAATAATCAAAGTAATTTTCTAAGACGGTCTGCCGCCTCAAGGGTGGATTCACGGCTGCCGAAGGAGGTTAAACGGAAGTAGCCCTCGCCCGCCTCGCCGAAGCCCGCGCCGGGAGTGCCAACAACCTGGGCGTTATTAAGCAGGAAGTCAAAGAATTCCCAAGACCCCATACCGTTCGGGCACTTAAGCCAGAGGTAGGGGGAATTTTCGCCGCCCGTGAACTCGATACCCTTTTCCTTTAAGACCTCGCCGATTATGCGGGCGTTTTCCATATAATAAGCGATAGCCTCGCGGCACTGTGCCTGACCCTCGGGGGATAAAGCCGCCTCGGCGGCACGCTGAACAACATAGGGCACGCCGTTAAACTTTGTCGCCTGTCTTCTCGACCAAAGGAAGGAAAGCTTGTTTTCGCCAACCGTTAACTCATCGGGGAATACCGACCAGGCACAGCGCGTACCCGTAAAGCCGGCGGTTTTTGAAAAGCTGCAAATCTCCACCGCGCAGGAGCGGGCGCCCTCAATTTCGTATATAGTATGGGGATAATCACCGCTGATGAACGCCTCGTAAGCCGAGTCGAATATAATAAGAGAGCCCGTCTTATTGGCAAAATCTATCCACTTCTTAAGTCCCTCACGGTTGTAAACCGCGCCTGTCGGGTTGTTAGGCGAGCAAAGATAGATAACATAGGGCTTTTCCTCTACGCCGCAGGGTGTGGGCAAAAAGCCGTTTTCTTGACTGCCCTTTAGGAAGCTAACCTTTCTGCCGCTCATAATGTTGCTGTCGAGATAAACGGGATAAACGGGGTCGGGAATTAAAATCTCGTTATCGCCGAGAATATCAACGATATTGCCGACATCGCTCTTAGCGCCGTCCGATACAAAAATCTCCTCCGCGCTTAAATCCACGGGGAATTTTTTATAATACTCGGCTATCGCCTCCCGCAAAAAATCGTAGCCGTATTCGGGTGCATAACCTCTGAATGTAGCGGCGTTGCCCATTTCGTCCGCCGCCTTCTTCATCGCCTCAACCACAACGGGAGAAAGAGGCAGGGTTACATCGCCTATACCGAGTCTTACTATCTTAGCCTCGGGGTGCTCCGCAGAATAGGCGTTTACACGCTTCGCAATCTCGGAAAAAAGGTAGTTCTTTTTAACATTGAAGAAATTTTCGTTAACTTTAATTTGCAAACTCATAGCTCATACACTCCGTCATAAACTTTTTGGGCCGCTCCCCTCATATATATATGAGAATTATCGGCATAGGTTATATTCAAATCGCCGCATTTTAAATGCACCGTGATTTCCCCTCCCTTTTCGCAGTAGCCGTTAAGCACCGCCGCCACCGCCGCCGCGCAAGCACCCGTACCGCAGGCGAAGGTCTCTCCGCTTCCCCGCTCCCAAACCCGCATTTCAAGGGTCTTGTTATCTATAACCTTTATAAACTCGGTGTTGACCTGCTCGGGGAAAATCGGGTTAAATTCAAACTTAGGGCCTATTTTTTCAAGGTCGAGGTCTTTCACATTATCGCAGAAAACCACCGCGTGGGGGTTGCCCATTGATACGGCGGTAATGCGGTACTCCCTGCCGTCAACGGAAATAGGCTCGTTTATCATACGCTCGCCGTCAAACAGCACGGGAATATCCTTAGGGGTTAAAATCGGCTCGCCCATATCGACAGTAAGGCTTACCGCCTTGCCGTCCTTTTCGGTGACCTTAAGGGTTTTAATACCGCTTAGGGTCTCAACCGTAAGGGTTTCCTTATGGGCTATTCCCGTATCGTAAATATATTTGCCCACACAGCGGATACCGTTGCCGCACATTTTCCCCTCGCTCCCGTCAAGGTTGAACATACGCATTTTTGCATCCGCAATCTCGGAGGGGCAGATTAAAATAACGCCGTCACTGCCTACGCTCGTTCTGCGGGGGGACATAACCTTAGCCAAATACTCGGGGTCGGGAATATCCTGCTTAAAGCAGTCGATATATATGTAATCGTTGCCGATTCCGTGCATTTTTGTAAACTTAATTTCTCTCATAACTCTGCCGCCTTAAATATTAATTCCTACTTTACGCATCTCACCGAACAGTACCTCGCGGTGAGCCTGTTCCATAGGTGTAAGGGGCAGACGCAGATAATCCTGGCAGAAGCCCATAGCCGCCATAGCCGCCTTTACAGGAATAGGATTGACCTCGCTGAAAAGGGCGTTTATAAGGGGTAGATATTTAAGCTGCATCGCCGCCGCTCCCTTAATGTCTCCCGCCTTAAACTTAGCGCACATATTAGCAGACTCTTTGGGCAAGAGGTTTGAAAGCACCGAGATACAGCCCTTGCCGCCAAGGGACATAATGGGTACTGTCTGGTCGTCGTTGCCCGAATAAATGTTAATGTTATCACCGCACAGCGCCGCGATTTCAGCCACGGCGGAGATATTGCCGCTCGCTTCCTTAATACCCGAAATATTCGGATGTTCCGACAGCGCCTTTACTGTAGCCGGCTGAATATTAACTCCGGTACGGGAGGGAACATTATAAAGAATTACGGGTGCGGTCGCCTTGTCGGCAATTTCAGAAAACATTTTAATAAGACCGTTTTGGGTCGCCTTATTGTAATAAGGGGTTACAACCAGCACCCCGTCAACCCCCGCCTTGCAGGAAAAATCGGTAAGGTCAAGGGCGTAGGCCGTATCGTTAGAGCCTGTACCTGCGATAATCGGCACACGGTGATTTGCGCGCTTTACGGCATAATCAATAGCGGCGCGGTGTTCTTCGTCCGTAAGGGTCGAGGACTCACCCGTTGTGCCGCAGATAACAAGAGCGTTTACGCCTTCGTTAATTTGCCAGTCAATAAGTCTTCCGAAGGCGTCATAATCAATGCCGTCGGGTGTAATGGGTGTGATGAGGGCAGTTGCTATTCCCTCGAAAATCGGTGTTTTCATTTTTACACAATCCTTTTTTAAATAATTTTACAATCAACATAAAAAAATAGCCGATTGCTCGACTACCAAAACCAGAAAGCACAAAAAATGCGCCCTTATTCTGCTTTCGATAGCTCTCCGCCTAAGCGACAGTAAAGCGGATATTATTCCGTTTTACCAGACCGACCGTCCGCCGACCGCCGTCTTCGGCGACCGCTCCTTTCGCTTTCGACATCACTCCGCCGAGCTTAACATTCAAAAGCTACTGATAGCAAATCGCGCCTCTATCCTATTTATTAGACTTTAACACTAAATAGCCCTTTTGTCAAGTGTTTTAACACAAAAAAATCGAAAATCCAATTATTTATTTACATAGGTGTCATTCATTGCAAAAATGATTGACATTTTGCGCTTTTTTGCTTAAAATGTATTATACGGATATGTTGCCATAAAATAAGATGAAAGGAAAGGAAAATCCGTTCAAGTTCAATTTAAAGCGCCGGGACCGTACATATGGCATAGCGGTTGACGAGGATGGGGAGCATCGAAATATTCGGCGGATGTCCCACGGCAGGCATGTCGTAAACGGGCGTTTAAAACCCGAAAGTAATTTCGGAACAGAGACGCGTCGCTATGTCAAATATCATAAATATCGGTATGTACGGTAGGTCAAGACGGGTTTTTACTCCGCCTTTTTCGGCGTGGATATTTTTACGCTTTGTTTGTCGCACCTTCCGTCATACTGCGGAAAGGTGTATTTTTTATGTGCGGAATAGTTGGATTTACAGGAAAAACACAGGCGGCAGGCTTCCTGCTTGACGGACTTGAGAGGCTTGAATACAGGGGCTACGACTCTGCGGGAATAGCCGTGCTTGACGGCGGGGCTTTAAAAATCGAAAAGACCACCGAGCGGATTAAAAACCTTAAAGATAAAACAGATGACGGCAAGGCGGTAAGCGGTACGATAGGTATCGGTCACACCCGTTGGGCGACCCACGGCGTCCCCTCCTTTGCCAACGCCCACCCCCACACAAGCGGGGACGGAAAGTTTGCCGTTGTACATAACGGCATAATCGAAAACTACATTCAGCTCCGTGAGGAATTAAGGGCAGATGGCGTGGAATTCGTAAGCGAGACCGACACCGAGGTTGTGCCACAGCTTTTGCAGAAGTATTACGAGGGTGATTTCTTCGCGGCGGTTGCCAAAACAATCGCTCGGCTTGAGGGGTCATATGCGCTGGGTATTCTCTGCTCCGACTGCCCCGATACCCTCATAGCGGTAAGAAAGTTCAGTCCCCTTATTGTCGGTCTTTCCGATAACGCTAATTTCATCGCCTCGGATGTCACAGCCATAGTTAGCCATACAAAGAATATTATGTATATTGAGGACGGCGAGATTGCGGTACTC
>JAXJVI010000146.1:0-2878 GCA_036308615.1 Acutalibacteraceae bacterium
GCTTGACGGCGAAGTGAACGAGGGCGACTCCTTTACCTTTGAAAACCTTAGAATCACGGTAAAAAAGGCAGAGGAACACCGTGTTGAACGCATCGAGGTAGAAAAGCTTCCCGAGGAAGAAGAGGAAGAGGAATAAAAAATCAAGCGAGCCCTTGCACCGAATATTTGGGGTGCAATGGCTCGCTATAAATGCTTGACAAATCCGTACCGTATGCTATAATATAAACAGAAAGGCAACCGATAGACGGTTAGCCCCTAAAATATTTGACTAAAGAAATAAACCGAACTTTGGAGAGTGGCGGTTTATTTCTTTTTTATTGCTATTATGTATCCCGTTCGGAATTGGCGTTATTGATAACCGTAGGGACGGGCGTCCTCGACCGTCCGCGTTTAACATCTAATATCTATCGTCTAAATAATGTGTTTGCGTATTTTTTCGGGACGATGTGGGCATCGTCCCCTACATAGGCTAATTGAGTATGATTAGGGGATGATGCCCACATCATCCGGTTTTTAAGGCAACGGACGGTCGGGGACGCCCGTCCCTACTTTAATAATTATTTCTCTTTCCGACATTCCTCGCAAACGCCGTACAATATGCTCCCGTCGCACCTGAGTAAAAAGCCGTGCTCTTCGGCTAAATGGTTTTTAATGTCTTCCATAAAGTCACACTCAAGGTGCATAAGTCTGCCGCAGGAAAGGCACTTTATATGTATATGCCCGTCACATCCGCTGTTTGCGCCCACAAATCTGTAAACCGATTTTTTGGTCTTGCTGTCGGTAAATTTAAGCACTCGGTTTTCACGGCTTAGCCTGTTTAAATAACGGTAAACCGTAGCCTGATTGACCGCCGCTCCCATATCGTTGAGATGGGCGGTAATATCGGCGGCGCTTACCGTGCTGTCCTGTCTCGATTGTAGAAAATCGAGTATATATTTTCTCGCCTTTGTGTTGTAATTCTGTCTTTCAGGCATTGCTTTCCCCTCAAATCGTCCCTCTATAAAATAGACCTCTTGTATATTCCGTATCGGCGGGAAGTCCGTTTTTATAGGCGTTAATCACCTCGGAAGCCCGACTTTCCGATTCGCCCAAAAAATACAGAACCGTAAAATCCACCGCCTTTAAGTCTTCGCCGCGGTCGGCAAGCCAAATAGGCACGGAGTTTAAAAGCTCGCTAAAGCCCATACGGCAACGCACGGGAAACTCGGTGTTTTTCCTGTCGGCAATACTACCCCTTTTATCGCAATCGGCGCATTTTTTGCCGTTTTTAATCGGGCAGTTTTTAAATAGCATAAGCGGAATATTTCCGTAGGCGACTATTCCCCGCGGTATGGGCGAAATAAGCCTTGCCGCGTCATTAAGGGTGATTTCGTTTGACAGAATAACACGCCCTGCCCCTAATTCGGCAACAACCCCTGCACTCTCGGAATTTAAGACATTAAGCCCCGTGCCCGCAATTATTTTAAAGCCCTCTTCAATAGCTATCTGCACCGCCGAAAGATTGCCGCAAACCGCCGTTTTAAAGCCTTTCTCCTTGAAAACCCGAAGTCTCTTTCGGATTATCTCCTCGCTTATTATGCCCCGCGGAATATCGGCGATTAGCTCTGCAACCTCTATGTTAATATCAAAATCCTTTTCAAGGGGAAAAATTACCGCGTCTATTCCGCTTAAAGATTTAGGTATCTGCGATACATCCTCAAACCGCGCGTAAATTTTTGGTGCGGTTGTATTATTCTCGCTTCGTTCGGGCAAGGTATATTGTGCTCTGCTTTCTTCCCGCCGCACCTCGCCGCGTTTTCGGTCTAACAGCTCCGCCGCCTCACGGCGCATAGAGTTTAACTCCGCCGCGCTTACAAACAGCCCATCGCCGCAGTCCGCGGAAAACTCCTCTAATATATAGGGGGTTGAGCCGAATTTATCAAGCCCCGCCTTTAAGCTTTCCCCTGTTATCGGGCGGTTTTGCGCGGCTTTGGGTATTTCGCCCCTCACCGTCACCCTATTTTTTTCGTCTCTAAGGGTAAGGGTAATCGGCGTGTCCTTTTTAACCGTAATTTCCGCCTTGATTTTAACCGTTCTGCGCTCGGCACGGATAAGCTCGTGAATTTTAGGAAACGCCTTATCGGCGGCGGTAACATCTTCCTTTTTCCTTATTCCGAACATATCACGCCCCAATCGGTTTACATAATACCCATCGGTGAAGCCCGAACGGGAAAAGACATTTTTAAGGGTATCGAAATCTTCGGTGGTCACATATCCGTTATCAACCGCAAAACGGCAGGCGGCGGTTGCGGCGGCGACATATTCGGGGCGCTTCATGCGACCCTCAATTTTAAAGGAGGTAACCCCAATATCGCATAGCTCTTTTATATGCGGCAAAAGTGAAAGGTCCTTAAGGCTTAAATCGTAGCCCGTACCGCCTTTAGCCTCAAAGGGCAGACGGCAAGGCCCCGCGCAAAGTCCTCTGTTGCCGCTTCTTGAACCCAAAAACGCCGACAACAGGCATTGTCCAGAAACCGACATACAAAGCGCACCGTGGACAAAGACCTCGACCTCGATATCAAGCTCCTTTGCCCTTTTACAAAGCTCCTTTAATTCTTCACGGGACATTTCCCTTGCCGCAACCACCCGCGTAAAGCCCGCATTTTTAAGTATTTTAAGCGCGGCGGGAGTGTGTACCGTCATTTGAGTTGAAGCGTGTAAGTGAAGATTAGGTATCAGCTTATGCAATACAGTCGCAAGTCCTAAGTCGGCGATAATAACCCCGTCTATACCGTAGTTGTACGCTCTGCGCGCCAAATCCACCGCCGAGGAAAGCTCGCTGTCCTTAATTTGAATATTAAGGGTAAGGTAGACCTTAACTCCCCTTATATGGCAATAC
>JAXJVI010000147.1:0-8794 GCA_036308615.1 Acutalibacteraceae bacterium
TCTCCCTTTGGGGCGGGAATATCGGTTACAATGCGCTCTAAAACCTCTTCAACATTAATGCCCGTTTTAGCCGAAATCATAGGAGCGGTATCGGCGGGTATGCCTATAACATCTTCAATTTCCGCCTTTACGCGCTCGGGCTCGGCAGAGGGCAGGTCGATTTTGTTTATAACCGGCAGAATTTCAAGCCCGTGGTCAACCGCCAAATAGGTGTTGGCAAGGGTCTGCGCCTCGATTCCCTGGGACGCGTCCACCACAAGCACCGCTCCCTCACAGGCGGCAAGGGATCGGGAAACCTCGTAATTAAAGTCAACATGACCGGGGGTGTCGATTAGGTTAAGCTCGTATTCCTTGCCGTCCTTTGCCTTATAATAGAGGGTTACGGCGTGGGCCTTAATGGTGATTCCGCGCTCCCGCTCTAAGTCCATACTGTCTAAAAGCTGTTCCTCCATATCCCGCTCGGCAACCGACTGGGTAAGCTCCAAGAGCCTGTCCGCAAGGGTGGACTTGCCGTGGTCAATATGGGCGACAATGCAAAAATTTCTTATATTTTCAAGCGGAAAGGACAATTTATTCTCTCCTTTAAACCTTAATATTTTATCTTATTATATTATAATAAGCGTCCTTTTTCAATCACTATTTTGCTTTGAAGCGTTGATTTTATTATGTATCTGCTGCATTTTGTTATCAAGTCGGCTTATCTCCTCGGCGCAGGTCTTAAGCTCGGCGGAGATTTCCTCAAGGTCTGTTTCGATGTTTTTCTTGTATTTAAGCTTGTGCTCAAGGCTTGCCCAGAAGTCCATAGCTATGGTACGGAACTGCACCTCAACCCGCATAAGCTTCTTTTCGTCCATTAAAAATATGGGGATTTCAACTATAAGGTGAAGACTTCTGTAGCCGTTGGGCTTGGGATTTTTTATGTAGTCCTTGCGCTCCACAAGGCGAATATCGTCCTGGGAACAGAGCCTGTCCGAAAGCACATAAATATCCTCGGGGAAGGAGCAAATCACCCTTATCCCCGCAACATCGTTAAGATTTTTTTCAATGCTTTCGGCTGTAAGCTCGTACCCCTTGCGATTAAGCTTTTCCACAATGCTCGGGACGGATTTAATGCGGCAGCTTATGGACTCGAAGGGGTTGCGGTCGTTTTCGAGAGAAAGCTGGGAATTAAGCACATCAAGCTTGGTTTTAACCTCAAGCATAGCGCAGTTGTAGCGCATCATAAGCTCTGCAAAGGGGCGGGTATGCTCTATAATCTCGCTTTTGCGGGCTATAAGCTCCCTTGCCGTTATATCAATATTTTCCACCATATTTTTCACTCCGCTCAGATATTAGTTATCAAACACACATACAAATATAATACCACATATTTTATACTCTTTTTTGAATTTTTTGAAAATTATAATATCCAACCTTTACTTTTTAAAAAAGGCGGTATTTTGAATTGACTTTAAGGGCGGTATATTGTAAAATATGTATGATAATATTTTGCCTTTGTGCGGATTGGAGAAAGCAGATGAAACCTGTTTATAAGCGTATACTTTTAAAATTAAGCGGCGAGGTTCTCGCGGGGGAAAAGGGAACGGGAATCGATTTTGACAAGGTTCTCGAAGTTTGCAGCAGCGTAAAGGAATGCTGTGATTTAGGCATAGAGGTCGCCATAGTGGTAGGCGGCGGCAACTTCTGGCGCGGCCGCTCCAGCGGTAAAATGGACCGCACAAGAGCCGACCATATGGGTATGCTCGCAACCACGATTAACTCATTGGCGCTTGCGGACGCGCTGGAGCAGTTGGGCGTTACCGCCCGCGTTCAGACCGCTATCGAAATGCGGCAGATTGCCGAGCCCTATATAAGGAACAAGGCGGTTCGCCACCTTGAAAAGGGAAGAGTGGTAATCTTCGGCTGCGGAACGGGCAACCCCTTCTTCTCAACCGATACCGCCGCGGCTCTCCGTGCGGCAGAGATAGGCGCAGATGTTATATTTAAGGCAACCAATGTTGACGGCGTTTATGACAGCGACCCGAAAACCAATCCGAACGCTCAAAAGTTCGATACCCTGTCCCACCTTGATGTACTGCAAAAGGGACTCCATGTAATGGACAGCACCGCCGCGTCCCTTTGTATGGACAACGGGATTGAAATTCTCGTATTCAACCTTAACAATCCCCGCAATATTGTTGACGCGGCAACAGGTTCGCAGATAGGCACAGTAGTAAAATAATAGGAGGCAATATTTATGAAAGAGCTTTTAAAGAATACCGAGGAAAAGATGAATAAAACAGTCGGCGTATTAGAGCGGGACTATAAATCGATAAGAGCGGGCAGAGCCAATGTTTCTGTGCTCGACCGCGTTACGGTGGATTATTACGGCTGTCCGACCCCCATTCAGCAGATGGCGGCGGTTTCCGTCCCCGAGCCGAGAATTCTTATGATTCAGCCCTGGGACGCGTCTACGCTTAAGGAAATTGAGAAAGCGATACTCACCTCGGACATCGGCATTAACCCCCAAAACGACGGCAGGGTCATCCGCCTTTCCTTCCCGCCCCTTACCGAGGAGCGCCGCAAGGAGATAGTGAAGGATGTTCACAAGACCGCCGAGGAAAGCAAGGTTGCAGTTCGCAATACCCGCCGTGACGCAATCGAAAAGCTAAAGGCGCTTAAGAAGAACAACACCATTACCGAGGACGATGTAGCCGACGGCGAAAAGAAGATACAAAACCTTACCGATAAGTACTGCAAGGAAATCGATTCCCTCGCGGCGGTTAAGGAAAAGGAAATAATGGAGATTTAAAATCTGCTGTTTCATAAATTGATTTGATAATATAAAGGCCCCCTTGCCTAAAGGGGGCTGTCACGGCAAAGCCGTGACTGGGGGATATTAAGTTTTGCAGAAAGCCTACCTAATCCCTCCACCAACCTAACGGTTGGTCCCCCTCCCTTTAGACAAGGGAGGCTTTAGATAGCGTTATTCTTAAATTAGACACCAAACTTTAAAGCAGGTGAAAATTTTGCCGTTATTTAAAAAGAAAAATACTGCCGAAAGGTCTCTGCCCCGCCATATCGCAATAGTAATGGACGGCAACGGGCGCTGGGCGAAAAAACGGGGACTCCCCCGCTCGGCGGGTCATGTTTCGGGGGCTAAAACCTTTAAAACGATAGCGAGATACTGCAATAAAATAGGGCTCGAATACCTTACGGTCTACGCCTTTTCCACCGAAAACTGGAAGCGGCCCGCCGAGGAGGTTGAGGGCATTATGAACCTGTTGCGTGATTACTTAAAGGATGCGGAAAACTTTAAGCAGGAGAATATCAAGGTAAAATTTATCGGCGACCCCGCTCCCCTGGCGGACGACATAAAGGAGCTTATGAAAAAGGACGAGGACGGCTCTAAGGACGCGACGGGGCTTAAGCTTAACATTGCGATAAACTACGGCGGCAGAGATGAATTAGTCCACGCGGTAAAGAGGATAATTGCCGAGGGAGTGCCCGAAAACGAAATTACCGAGCAAGCTATTTCCGACCGGCTTTACACCGCCGGTATGCCCGACCCCGATTTTATTATAAGACCCAGCGGCGAATACCGCACCTCAAATTATCTTTTGTGGCAGTCGGCGTATGCCGAGTACTGGTTTTCGGATGTTTTGTGGCCCGACTTTACCCCAAAGCATTTAGAAAAGGCGATTGAGGATTACAACCGCCGCAACCGCCGTTTCGGAGGAGTTTAGCTTATGAAAACAAGAATTATATCGGGCGTTGTTATGGCGCTTATCGTAGCGGTGTTTCTAACACTTGGAATACTTGTAAGTCCGCTTTTTATCACCGCTTTTATAGCTGTGGTCGCGGCTGTGGCGGTTTACGAGCTTCTGCATAACGCGGCGGGGATTAAATCAAAGGCGGCGCTTATAGGTGCGTGCGCCTTTTCGGTGCTTTTTGTTGTGGGAGCGGATGAGAATTTACAGGGTTTAATATATTCATTTTTTCCCTATTCTGCAGATACAATAGTATCCCAATCAACGAAATTTTACAATTATTGGTCTTACGGTTTTTCGGGGCTTGTTATACTCTATTTTATCTTTGCGGCGATAATAATTCTCAAAAACCACAAGGACTTCGGCTTGGCGCAGATAGCCGCCCTGTTCGGATTGCCGCTGCCCTACGCCTATGCTTTTAGCTGTTTGGGCGGTATAATTTCGCATATGGACGGCATTTTCTATCTGCTTTTGCTCCTTAATTTTTCCAGCGTTTGCGATATGGGGGCGTACTTTGTGGGCAGTACGCGAGGTAAGCACAAGCTCTGCCCCGAGATAAGCCCTAAAAAAACGGTTGAGGGGGCTGTGGGTGGAATTTTGTCGAGCATTGTCGTATCCCTTATTTTGGTTTTCGCCTTTTCGGTGACCGAAAAGCTATTAGCCGCCCTTATTTTAACAGTTCCTTTCTGCATATTGGGTATGATAGGTGACCTTTTCGCCTCGGCTATCAAGCGCACGGCGGGAATTAAGGACTACGGGAATTTAATTCCGGGTCACGGCGGAATACTTGACAGATTTGACAGTATAATTATGATAGCCCCCCTCTTTTCAATCTTTGTAACCGCGGGGATAATGTGATGAAAAAACTGATAATTTTAGGCTCCACAGGCTCTATAGGCGTTCAGGCGTTAGAGGTTGCCGAACGAAACGGATATAGGGTAACCGCTTTGGCGGCGGGGAAGAACACCGAGCTTCTTGAAAAACAGGCGAGAAAATTTAAGCCGGACATTGTCGCCGTTTCGGATAAACAAGCGGCAAACGACCTTAAAGTCCGCCTTGCGGACACCGATATTAAGGTGCTTTCAGGTAAAGAGGGGGTCTGCGCCGCCGCACAGTATGAGGGGGATATTGTTTTAAACGCTATTGTCGGCATTGCGGGGCTAAGACCTACCCTTGCGGCGATTGACGCCAAAAAAACAATAGCCCTTGCAAACAAGGAAACCCTTGTGGCGGGGGGCGAAATCGTAAACCGCAGACTTAAAGAGACGGGCGTAAGTCTTTTGCCCGTGGACAGCGAGCATTCGGCGATTTTTCAGTCTTTACAGGGCGCGCCCAAAGGCTCGATTAAAAAAATACTGCTCACCGCCTCGGGCGGCCCGTTTTACGGCAAGACCAAAAAAGAGCTTGAAAGCGTTACCGTAAAGGACGCGCTTAACCACCCTAATTGGTCTATGGGGGCGAAAATCACGGTGGATTCCGCAACCCTTATGAACAAGGGGCTTGAGGTTATTGAGGCGGTGCGGCTTTTCGATGTTGCACCCGATGATATTGAGGTGTTAGTCCACAGGCAGAGTATAGTTCATTCAGGAATAGAGCTGTCCGACGGGGCGGTTATTGCCCAGTTAGGCACGCCCGATATGAGATTGCCTATTCAGTACGCCTTAACCTATCCCGAACGGGCGGATTTTGCATTTGAGCATTTAAGCCTTGCGGATATAGGCACGCTGACCTTTGAAAGACCCGATACCGAGACCTTCCGCTGTCTGCCGATTTGCATTGAGGCGGTAAAGCGAGGCGGTCTTGCCCCTGCGGCGGTAAACGGAGCTAACGAGGAGGCGGTCGCTTTGTTCCTTAGCGGTAAAATTAAATTTTTACAGATTGCCGAAATGGCGGAAAAAGCCCTTGATTCGGTCAATAATAAAAAGGAATATACCATAGAGGATGTTTTTGAGGCGGACAGAGCGGCGAGGGAGTTAATTCGTAATTCGTAATGCGTAATTATTATACGATAAAATATTTTTTCAGCAGGTGATTGTTATTTCGGCGTTTTTAAATGTATGGGGTAATGTGTGGCCGTACCTTGTGGCGGTGCTTCTTTTCCTTTTGCTTATTATAATTCACGAATTCGGGCATTTTATCGCCGCAAAGCTTTTGGGCGTTAGGGTAAACGAGTTCGCCGTTGGCTTCGGCCCAAAGCTCCTTTCAAAAAAGGGCAAGGAGACCGAGTATAAGGTTAATCTTATACCCTTGGGCGGTTACTGCGCTATGGAGGGCGAGGACGAGAAAAGCGGCGACGAGCGCGCTTTCTGCAACAAAAAGCCGTGGCGTCGGTTTATTATCGTCGCAATGGGGGCGATTTTTAATCTGCTTTTGGGGCTAATAATTGTGGGAGTAACTCTTGCTCCCGAAAGCCGCTTTACTTCAACCGTGGTAGCCGAATTTGCCGAAAATGCGGTGAGTGAGCAGAGCGGACTTATGATTGACGATAAAATCGTGGCGGTAGAGGGCAGAAAAATTTTCTCCACCTATGATTTAAGCTATGCCTTTACTAATGTACAGGACGGAAAAATCGATATTACCGTAAAGCGTGACGGCAAAAAGGTAGAGCTAAAGGATGTCGCCTTTGAAACCTCAGAAGAGAACGGCATCAGCTATTTGAATGTGGATTTCAGGGTCTACGGCATAAAAAAGACGGTGGGGTCATTTATAAAGCAGACCTTCTCTACCGCCGCCTCCTACTGTGCGGTGGTGTGGCGCTCCCTTATCGACCTTATAACCGGCAAATACGGTATCAGCGCGGTGTCGGGCCCCGTGGGGGTTACGGCGGTAATAGGCTCGGCGGCAAAGCAAAGCCTTAAAAATATACTGCCGATTATGGCGCTTATAACCATTAATTTAGGCATTTTCAACCTCCTGCCAATTCCCGCCCTTGACGGCGGAAGACTGTTGTTTATTCTTATAGAAATGATTTTCCGCAAGCCCGTACCGCAAAAGTACGAGGCGGCGGTGCACGCGGCAGGCTTTGCTATCCTAATCGGCTTTATGTTGCTTATTACCGCAAAGGATATTTGGTCGCTTATTACGGGGTGATTTAATTGTTTACTAATGATAAAACCAAAAAGGTATTTGCGGGGCAGATCGCAATCGGCGGCGGCGCGCCCGTTTCGGTGCAGTCGATGCTCTGCGTTCCCGCCCATAATATAGAGGGTAATGTGGCTCAGGCAAAGGCGCTCGAACAGGCGGGGTGCGATATTGTAAGAATTTCCGTGCCCGATACCGAGGCGGTAAAAACCCTTGCCGCGGTTAAGGAAAATGTCTCTATTCCCGTTGTTGCCGATATTCATTTCGACTATAAATTAGCCCTTGAAAGCGTATCGGCGGGGGCGGATAAAATTCGCATTAACCCCGGCAATATCGGCTCGGACGATAGGGTGAAGGCGGTGGCATTAGCCTGTAAAGCGGCGGGAGTGCCCATAAGAATAGGGGTGAATTCAGGCTCCCTTGAAAAAAGCATACTCGAAAAATACGGCTCTCCCACTCCCGAGGCTATGGTGGAAAGCGGGCTTTACCATATTTCTTTACTCCAAAAATTCGATTTTGACGATATTGTGCTTTCCCTTAAAAGCTCGGATGTAGGGAAGATGTATAAAGCCTACGAGCTTGCCGCCGAAAAGTGCCCCTATCCCCTGCACTTAGGGGTGACCGAGGCGGGCACGGAGCAAATGGGAACCATAAAATCAGTCGCGGGTATAGGCGGACTGCTTTTGCGTAATATCGGCGCTACAATAAGAATTTCACTTACCGACGACCCCGTAAAAGAGGTGGAATCGGGTATTAAGCTGCTCCGCGCCTTGGGACTTCGGGGTGGTGGGATTAAATTCGTCTCCTGCCCCACCTGCGGAAGAACAAAGATTGACCTTATCGGTCTTGCAAGCGAGGTTGAAAGAAGACTTAGCGGGGTAAACAAGGACATAACTGTTGCGGTTATGGGCTGTGCGGTAAACGGCCCCGGTGAAGCAAGAGAAGCCGACATCGGCATAGCCGGCGGCGATGGCTGCGGACTGCTGTTTAAGCATGGCGAGATTATCCGCAAGATCCCCGAGGAGCGCCTGCTTGACGAGCTTTTAGACGAAATTGAAAAAATGTAAAAACGGAGTGTAAAAAGTGGCTAAGGCTTTATTTTCGGATATATTCGGCGCAAATATTCCCTCATTTGACGCTGTGCAAAATTGCATAGTCGAGCATTGCGGGCTCAATATGGAGGAAAGAACCCTTGATATAACCCTTAAATCCGAAAATTACATAACAATGAATGAGCGAAGCGCCCTTCACGGTGCGCTTTTATCGGCGTTAAGGCTTAATTCCTGCGCCGTTTCCTTTATCTACGGCGAAAACGCCCTTGACAGCGCCGCCTGTGCCGATATAATAGCCGAAATTAAGGTAAAAAACGCGGCTTTAAACGGCTATTTCAACGGCGCGGAATTCAGGCTGTCGGACGGCAATGTAGGCATAACCTTAAAATACGGCGGCTATGCAAAAATTCTTGACAGCGGCTTTGAAAATGCTTTCCGTATGATAATAAGGGAGCGCTTCGGCAAAGAAATCACCGTCTCCTTTGACGGTCAGCTTGACGCGGTGGAGATGGAAGTACCCAAGGTCGCGCCCCCCGAACCCGCAGAGCGCAAGCAAGCCCCTAAAGCGGACAAGCCTGCCGCTCCCAAAAAGGAAATCAAGTTTGAAAAGCGGCAGGAAAAGCCCGAAAACGGCGTAGTATACCTTGATAATCCTCAGATCTTTTACGGCAGAGGCATTAATACTAATACCAAAAAAATGATTGAGGTCACCCCCGATGATACCGAAATCTGCTGTTGGGGTGAGGTTTTCGGCACAGAGGTTCGCACCATTAACACCAAGCGGGGCGAGTCTAATATTTTAACCTTTTCCTTCAGCGATTACACAAATTCCCTTACCGCCAATATGTTTATCGACCCAAAGCGTATGGGAGAGGTAGCCCCTGTAAAGGTCGGCGCTTTTGTGCTTATAAA
>JAXJVI010000148.1:0-2512 GCA_036308615.1 Acutalibacteraceae bacterium
ATGCCGAGCTTTTGGTATTTTGAAGTACAAAGCTTTCTAAAGGCTAAAAGCTCGGTCTTTTCTATACAAGGGTGCTTTTTGATAATTACAGCTAATTTACTGATATTGTCGGTGCTGTCGTTAAGACCCTCAATAATTACCTGCCTTATTCGGGTAGGTATTTTTTTATTATTAAGCAGCTTCAAAAACTCAAGGGATTTATCCATTCCGCACCCGACATACTGCCTGTATTCCCTATCACTTGTGTACTTAATGTCGAGCAAGCAGTAATCGGTGTAATTAAGCAGTTCTTCGGTGCTTTCGTTAATAATACATCCGCTTGTATCAAGGCAGGTGTTTATCCCCTTTTCGCGCGCCTGTTTAAATATCTCGGTAACAAATTCCGCCTGTAAAAGCGGCTCACCGCCCGAGACGGTGATACCGCCCTCCTTACCGAAATACTCCTTATATCTTTCCGCCCTTTCTACAACCTCTTTTGCGGTGTACTGCTTACCGCCGTTTTTATCCCAGGTCTCGGGGTTGTGACAGCATACGCATCTTAGCGGACAGCCCTGCGAAAACGCCACAAAACGGACGCCCGGTCCGTCAAGGGTGCCGAGCGTCTGAAAGGAGCTGATTCGTCCTTTTATCAATTCTTTCATCACATTGCCTCGTGGAAGGTGCGGGTTATAACCTCTCTCTGCTGTTCGCGGGAGAGCTTATGGAAGTTTACCGCATAGCCCGAAACGCGGATTGTAAGGTTGGGATAAGCCGTGGGGTCATTGTAAGCCTCAATAAGGGTTTCGCGGTTAAGAACATTAATATTGATGTGATGCGCCATTTTTGCAAAATAACCGTCAAGGACTGAAACAAGGTTATTAACCCTATCCTCTACTGTTCTTCCCAAGGTGTCGGGAGTAATAGAGAAGGTATTTGAAATACCGTCGCGGCAATCGTCATAAGAAAGCTTTGCAACCGAGTTAAGGGAAGCAAGCGCGCCGTTTTCCTCGCGGTTGTGCATAGGATTGGCTCCCGGTGCAAAGGGTGCGCCCGCAGGTCTGCCGTCAGGCGTTGCGGCGGTGTTTTTGCCGTACATAACATTGGAAGTAATCGTAAGCACCGAAAGTGTGTGCTCGGCGTTTCTGTAGGTCGGGGTCTTTCTAAGCTCGGTAATCATTTGGTGGGTAAGCTCTTTTGCGATAAGGTCAACGCGGTCGTCATCATTGCCGAATTTCGGGAAATCGCCCGTTGTTTCAAACTCGGTAATAAAGCCGTTTTCATCCCTAATCGGGCGAACCTCGCCGTATTTAATAGCGCTTAAGGAGTCGGCTATTACCGAAAGTCCCGCCACGCCGAACGCCATAAAGCGGTGAACATCGGTATCGTGCAGAGCCATCTGGGATTTTTCATAAGCGTACTTATCGTGCATATAGTGAATGACATTCATTGTATTGACATAAAGCTTTGCCACCCACTCGATATATTTATCAAGCCTTGCCTTTACGGCATCATAATCGAGAACCTCGTCCTCCATTACGCCCATCTGCGGGCCGATGTGTATTCCGCTTGTGTTATCGACACCGCCGTTAATAGCAAGCAACAAAAGCTTTGCCAAATTACAGCGGGCGCCGAAGAACTGCATCTGCTTGCCGACCTTCATTGCCGAAACACAGCAGGCGATAGCGTAATCGTCGCCGTAAATCGGTCTCATAAGGTCGTCGTTTTCATACTGTATGGAATCGGTGTCGCAGGAAACCTTGGCGCAGAATTTCTTAAAGCCCTCGGGCAGAGAGGTTGACCAAAGCACCGTAAGGTTCGGCTCGGGTGAAGAGCCCAATGTATAAAGGGTATTTAAAATACGGAAGCTGTTTTTGGTAACTAAGGTTCTGCCGTCCTCCCCCATTCCGCCGACGCTTTCGGTAATCCACATCGGGTCGCCGCCGAAAAGCTCGTTGTAGTCGGGTGTGCGAAGGTGGCGGGCAATGCGGAGCTTCATTACAAAATCGTCAATAAGCTCCTGTGCCGCGGCTTCGGTTAAAACGCCGTTTTTAATGTCACGCTCAATGTAAATATCAAAAAATGTGCTGACGCGTCCTAAGGACATAGCCGCGCCGTTCTGCTCCTTAATAGCGGCAAGGTATGCAAAATAGGTCCACTGGATAGCTTCTTTAGCGTTGCTTGCGGGCTCGCTTATATCAAAGCCGTACATAGCCGCCATTTCCTTCATATAGCCTAAGAAGGCGATCTGCTGGAAAAGCTCCTCGTCAAGTCTTATTTCGTCCGTTCCGAAATTGCCCTCGGCCAAAGCCGCCTTGTCCTTTTTCTTTTCTTCCACAAGCCTGTTTATACCGTAGAGCGCAACCCGCCTGTAATCGCCGATAATTCTTCCTCTGCCGTAGGCATCGGGAAGACCTGTTAAAATATGGCTTCTGCGGGCTAAACGCATTTCCTCGGTGTAGGCTCTGAAAACGCCGTCATTATGGGTAGTCCTATACTTAAACTCGCTCTCTAACTTATCGCTGAGCTTATAACC
>JAXJVI010000149.1:0-5218 GCA_036308615.1 Acutalibacteraceae bacterium
GGAGACCGTGGGTTCGAGTCCCATCTTCCACCCCAAATCCCCAAAGGTGTAAGTCTTTGGGGATTACTTCTTCAATAATATAATATTGGGGCGTCGTCAAGCGGTAAGACACAGCACTTTGACTGCTGCATGCGTAGGTTCGAATCCTGCCGCCCCAGCCAAAAATCCGTCGATTTTAAATCGGCGGATTTTTTATCCATTGCGAAAGCAATGGTATATCATCGCCGTCAGGCGTATATCATCAGCCAAAGGCTGCATACTCTTTCGCAATGATGATATACAAAACTTCGTTTTGATGATATGCAATCCCTTGCGGAATTGATGATATACAATTTCTTCGAAATTAATATATTAGTGTTCGGGATTTTTTACTATTTATCCTTCATTCCGTCCCGTGCTAAGGCGGTTGATTTCCTCTGCGAGCTCATCGGTTAAATCGCTCCCCGACAGCCGCCACTCCCAGTTGCCGAAGGGCACTCCCGGGGTGTTAAATCGGTCTTCGGAATCAAGCTGTAAATAGTCCTGAATAGGTATTATAACCATTCTCGCCTTGGATTTCATCGCAAAGGCAATAAGGCTTAGCACCGCCGAGCCGGATTTATCCGCGGGAACGAGGTGAGAAAACATTGCCCGCTCATGCTCCCGTAATTTTTCAAACCAGCCGCGGGTTGTATCGTTATCGTGGGTGCCTGTGTAGCAAACGCAGTTTCGGTCATAGTTTTTAGGCAGAAAAGGATTGTTAAGGTCGGAATCAAAGGCAAATTGAAGTACCTTCATATTAGGAAAGCCTGTGTCTTCAATAAGCTTTTCAACCTCGGGAGTGTTGCCGCCCAAATCCTCGGCTATAATTTCGGCGTTTATACGGGACTTCATTATATTCCAAAAAGGCAAGCCTACTCCCTTTTCCCAAACCCCGCTTTTCGCGGTCTTAGCTCCGTATGGAATTGTGTAATAATCCGCAAAGGCTCTGAAATGGTCTATTCTTATAACATCGTAAAGCTTTGCGTTGTGGGTAAGCCGCTTGCGCCACCAGTCATAATCAGTCGATTTTTGGTAATCCCAGTCATAAATCGGGTTGCCCCAGAGCTGTCCCTCTTCAGAGAAGTAATCGGGCGGAACTCCCGCCACCAAAACGGGGGTCATATCCCGTCCCAAACGGAAAATATCGGGATTGCTCCAAATATCCGCACTTTCAAACTGAACATAAAAAGGAATATCGCCTATTAGCTTTACGCCGTTTTCCGCGGCGTATTTTTTAAGCCTTAAATATTGCGTGAAAAAGAAGTACTGGGTGATTTCGTAGAACAAAATCTGCTCGGCGTGCTTATTTTTAAAGCGCTCTATAGCTTCGGGCAGGCGGTATTTTAGCCCGTCCTCAAGCTCGGTAAAGCTTTTATCGGGGAAGGCCGATTTTATCGCCATAAAAAGTGCATAATCATAGAGCCAGTAGCCGTTTTCGCTTAAAAACGATTTAAAATCGCGGGAGTTTGTATTAAACCGCTCTGCCGCCTTTTTTATAAGGGGAAGCTTAAATTCCCTCGCCCTTTTATAATCGGCGTTTTTCGCAAAATTTTCCTCGGGTATCTCATCAAGACTTAAAAGTCCGTCCTTTACAAGACCGTAAAGGTCGATGAATAGAATTTCCCCCGCAAAGGCGCTCACCGAGCTATAGGGCGAGTTGCCCTTGCCTACCGGGCAAAGCGGCAGCAGCTGCCAATAGGTCTGGCGGCTGCTTCTTAAAAAATCCACAAAGCGGTAGGCCTCTTCCCCTAAATCCCCTATTCCGTGCTTTGACGGAAGGGAGGAAATGTGCATAAGCACACCGCTTTCCTTTTTATATTTTGTTTCGTTACCCTTTAACAGCACCCGCCGCAACCCCTTTAATAATATACTTCTGACCAAGCAGATAAAATACGACCACGGGAATGATAGACAGCACCAGCATCGCCATCATAGCCCCCATATCGACAGAGCCGTAGCCTCCCTTTAAATACTGTACGGCGATGGGTATTGTTTTATAATCACTGCCGATAACAAGGTACGGCAGAAGATAGTCATTCCAAATCCACATCGTATTCAGTATCGCGACCGTTATAGCCGTAGGCTTCAGAATCGGGAAAACCACCTGCCAGTAGGTTTGAAAGGGGCTGCAGCCGTCGATAGTAGCCGCCTCTTCAATACCCAGCGGCACGGTTTTGATAAAGCCCGTGAACATAAAGACCGAAAGCCCCGCACCGAAGCCTAAATATATTAATATTATACCAAAAGGATTGTCAAGATGCAAGACATTTGCTACCTTTGACATCGTAAACATTACCATTTGAAAGGGAACAATCATTGAAAAGACCAGCGAATAGTATAAAAGCGAGGTAAAATTGGTTTTCACCCTTACAATATACCACGCGCACATTGAGGTGAATATTAAAATGGCGGTAATAGAAAAAACTGTTATAAAAAGCGACCAGCCGAATGCCGAGATAAAGCCCGTGCTTCTAATACCCTCGATATAGTTTGAAAAACCCACAAAGTCGGCTCCCAGGGGTAAGGTAAAGGGAGCGGCGCTTATAGAAAACTTTGCCTTGAAGGAGTTTATAAGCACCACCGCCACAGGAAAAAGAAAGGCGGCGGCGAAAATAACAAACAGGATGAAAAATACGGTATTTACAACCTTTCTTGCCATCAGCTTTCAACCTCTTTTCTGCGTGTAAGATAAAGCTGTAAAAGGGCAATTACCGCCACTATAATAAAGAAAATTACCGCCTTTGCCTGACCGACCCCCTCGTATCCCGAGCGGGAATAAAAGGTGTTATAAATATCGAGCGCCACCATCTGCGTACGGTTAGCGGGCGCCCCGGCGGTAAGGGCTAAGTTTTGGTCAAACAGCTTAAAGGAATTGGTTATGGTTAAAAAGAGGCAGATGGTAATAGACGGCATAACCGACGGAATTGTAATTTTAAAGAGTACCGTAGCGGCATTAGCGCCGTCCACCCTCGCCGCCTCTAAAATATCGGTTGGTATATTCTGAATACCCGCTATATAAATTATCATCATATAGCCTACCATCTGCCAATGCATAAGGATAACAAGTCCCCAAAAGCCGTAGGTCGGATTTGAGGTTATTGAATAACCGAACTTATAAAGCACGCCGTTTATTATTACCTGCCATATATAACCCAGCACTATGCCGCCTATTAGATTCGGCATAAAAAATATTGTCCTGAAAAAGTTGGTGGCAGGAAGCTCCCGCGTGAACAGAAGCGCCAAAACAAAGGCGATAACATTTATTCCGATTACCGAAATTACCGCAAATTTTACCGTGAACCAAAGTGACTGCAAAAAGAGATTGTCGTCCGTAAACGCGCGGACATAATTTGAAAAACCCACAAAATCAGTGTCTGATACGGTGCGGAACTCGGTAAAGGAGAGGGCTACGCCCATTACGAAGGGTATAACAAAAGCAATTAAAAATGCCGCAAGGGTTGGCAGTACAAATACGGGAAACCAGCGTTTTACCGTTTTTTCCATTTACGCGCGTTCACTCTTCCATTTATCGGTTATGCTTTTGCGTACATCCTCCCACTTTTTATCCCCTTGGACATAGTCAAGCAGAGAACTGCCGACCTCCTTTTTAAATGCCTCGCTCGGGAAGCCGGTGAATATCCAGGGAATATTCTTTACCGAATCGTCCTTCATATAGCGGGAAATTTCCTTTGCAAGGGGGTCGTTAGGAAGCTCTGCGTCCGAAAATGTGTTAAAAGGGGTTATAAAATCCAGCTTGTTTGTGACATAGTCCTTGCCTGTATCGCTTGAAAAGAGCCATTCAAGGAAGTCAAGGGAGTTTTTCTGCTGTTCCTCGGTTGCATTTTTGTTGATTGCAAGATAGTTTTCGGTGCCTATGCAGATACCCTGTCCCTTTTCGCCCTCTATTCCAGTATACATCGGCATCATCTTAATGTCCTCCGCCTTTACGGTGTTGCCTTTAACGCCCGAAATCTGCGACCAGCTCCAGTTTCCGTTCTGCACCATCGCCACCTTGCCGAGGGCAAATTCCGCCATTGAGTCGGCAACCGACTTTGAGCCTAAAAGGGTTGGCTTTGTTATAGAGTTGTTGATATAAAGGTCAAAAAGCTTTTCAAAGTTTTCGGCATACTTGTACTCTATTGTATCCGCCTTATACATCGCAAGGGAAAGGTCTGAATCGGTATCGTTCTTTTCAAACATTTCGTAATAAAGGGGAACATTTAAAAGATGCGACTGCCAGCGCCAGTCCTCGCCGCTTGAAAGGGAGGTTGACGCGAAAACCCCCTCAATGCCGAGCTTTTGAAGATTTGCCGTCATATCCTCTACAACCGTTTTAAGCTTATCAAAGCTGTCGATTTCGTCAGCGGAGTTAAGCTCGCTCTTTTTATCGGGAAGGGCGAAATATTTTTCCATAACCGCGTTGTTGTAGATAATTCCGTAGCCCTCAATAACATAGGGTATCGCGTATACTCCCCCGTCATCCTTAATGGCGAGGTCTTTGTCGGAAAGCATACCGTAAAGCTTACTGTCCTTAATATCAAGGCAGTAATCGTCCCATTCGTCATAGCCTACAGGCCCGTTCACCTGAAAAATTGTAGGTGCGCTCGACTTCGCTATTTCGGATTTAAGGGTCTGCTCATAATTGTTGGCGGCGGCGGTCACAACCTTTACCTTTACGCCCTTCTCTTCCTCGTACTTTTTAGCCAGCTCCTCGTAAACAGCGGCGGATTCGGGCTTGAAGTTAAGGAAATACACCTCACCGCTTGCGTTTTTCTTTTTGCCGCAGCCCGCAAGGGATATGCAGGAGAGCAAACAGATAATTGATAATAATAATGAAATCGGTTTTTTCATAATTTACCTCCTAATGATTTCTTTTAATAACATTCCGCAAAATCGCAAAATAATTCCGCAACTTAAAAATTAAATTTTTAATATGTTCTATAGAGGACAACCCCGTCATAATATTTAGTGAGAGGTGACAAGCTGTGGAAAAAACAAAAAGATTTGAAAGCGTGCTTTACGGCGTCGCGCCGAGAATAAGAGGGGTACTTAAGGAACTGCCCGTTACCGTTAAGGAAAACGCGGAGGAAATAAGACTTCGCGCGGGACTGCCGGTAGCCCTTACCGTGGGCGGCGAAACGGTATTTATGAGGGAGAACGGACAAACCTCCTTTATAATTACCCGCGACCTATTAAA
>JAXJVI010000150.1:0-21128 GCA_036308615.1 Acutalibacteraceae bacterium
CTCTGCACCCTCCCGTTAATCTGCAAAAAAAATTCGGGAGGGCACAGAGACCCTCCCCTACCGTCCGTTACCAGGACAGTCGAAACAACCTTTTATTGTTGTATAATGATAAATTATTTATTAAGTATTTTTGCAAAAGGCTTTTCAAGTACGCAGAAGAGAGCAACGCCGCCGACAATGGCTATTCCCGCGTTAATAAGGGTTGAGGCTTGCCCTAAAACTGCGGCTGTAAGCGCCGCGTTAAAGCTTGAGCCCGCAAGCAGATAGGTGACTAATTTCCAGGCGGTCTCGCCTACAAGGTTTACAAGCATACCGCAGGACGCGCCCACAACAGCCGAGGCGGTCTTATGGGAAAGCTTGTTTTTAAGCAGACCGAATATAATGCAGATAATGCCGATTACAAGGAATATCGGGCAGAGCACCGCGCTTTTGCCTGTGTATGAGCCGTTCTGTGTAAATGTGTGGGTTAAAAGTCCCGCGAAAACCATTAAAGACAGCACGCCCGAAATGTAAAGCGGCACGGCGGGATATTTCTTGCTGTTTTTAAGGAAGTTGTAAACAAGACCCGTTGCAAGACCGATTAAAAGCTTTAAAACAAAGGTCTTGGGGGAGGAATCGGCGTGACCGTTGAAAATGTCGAAGAAGCCCATTCCGATAGAGCCGGCGAGTCCGCCCTGCCAGCCACCCACAAGCAGAGCCGCAAGCACTACTATAAGGTTTCCGAAATGTATGTACATATTGGCAAACGGAATAAACAGCACCGTAAGCGCAATGTAGCACAGCGCCGCAAAAAGCGCTATAAAGGTTATGTCGAGTATTTTTTGATGAGTTGTTTTTTTCATTTTGTTCTCCCCATTTTGTAAAAAGTATTGCATATATGCTTGGTAGGTGCTATTATTATAGCAACAAAGTGTACGCAATAAAATAGACAATTTTAATTATTTTTAAAAGGACAGTTTTATATGTTACTGGATTTTATAAATCTTAAAAACGGCTCGGGAGCTATGTATTATAGGCTTTATTCGCAAATAAACGCCGCCGTGCTAAACGGCAGCGTTAAAAAGGGGGAACGGCTCCCCTCCATAAGAGAGGCGGCGGCACAGCTTAATATCAGCCGCACCACGGTGGAAAACGCCTATCTAAAGCTTTGTATAGAGGGCGTTGCGGAAAGCTCACCCCAAAGAGGGTACTTTATTTGCGGCACTGCAAGGCAGACTAAAAAGTCGGAGGAAGTCCCAAAAAGAGAAAACAAAATTTTATACGATTTTTCAGGCAGGAGTATAGATTCCTCCGCCGCAGATATATCCTTTTGGAAAAAGACGGTAAGAGAGGTGCTCCGCAATACCGAGGAGCTTATATCCTACGGCGACCCGCAGGGTGAATCCGGACTGCGTTCGGCGCTCGCCTCTTATTCTTATAAAGCGCGTGGGGTTCGCACAAGCCCTGAAAATATAGTAATCGGCGCGGGCATAGGTCCTCTGCTTAATATTCTTTGCGGGCTTATCGGAACAGATAACACGGTTGGTCTCGAAAACGGCGGCTTTGAACAGGCGCGGCTTATTTTTTCGGATTACGGCATAAGCTCGGTCGCCCTGCAAAGCGATAAAAACGGCGCTAAGACAGAGGCGCTTAAAAAAAGCGGGGCTAATATTTTAATGCTCCTACCCTCCGCCCTTTCAAAAATAAGCGTTACGGGGCTTTCCGCTCGGCGGTCTTCCTTTGTTAAATGGGTAGGGGAAGAAAAAAATCGCCTTATAATCGAGGACGATTATAACGGCGAGCTTAGATATACCGCAAGAAGCGTTACGGCGTTTCAGGGCAAGTGCAGTGACAGCACGGTGTATATAGGAAGCTTTTCAAAGCTGTTACTGCCAAGCGTGCGAATAGCCTATATGGTACTGCCCGACAGCCTTGTTCCTAAATTTTATGAGCGCAGAGGTATATACAACCAGACCTGCGGCAAGACAGAGCAGATTGCCCTTAAAGAGTATATTGAAACAGGTGAGCTTGAAAAGCATTTAAGAAGGCTTCGCAAGCTTTATTACGCAAAAAGCAAACACCTTTGCCGTGCGGTAAAGGAAATCATACCGTCGGCGGAAATAACGCTTTATGAGTCTTCATTGACCGCCGAGCTTGACCTCAAAATAAATACCGAAAGCGCGGACATTTGCGCCGCCGCCGAAAAAAACGGACTAAAGCTTTTACCCGGAAAGGAAAGAGGCTGTGTGCGGCTTTGCTTTGCGGGGATTGCCGACAGCGATATACCGCCCGCTGTAAAATTGCTTAAAAATATTCTACTTAGCTTTTCTGATTAATTTTTTTACACTGTCCGCCGCGGGAAGAGATATGCCAAATTTGCTCTTTTCTTCGGCGCTTGCTAAATGCTTAATAATTATAAGCGCGGTTATAACCGCCATACCCGTTCTAATCCCCGCCTCGGGAACAAGGAACAGAGCTATTACCGCCGCGGCGAAATAAGCTGCAAGGGTTCTGTAATAATGGGGCGAAATACGGACAACTACCGAAAGCGTTATGTAACAAAATGCCAAAATGAGGGCGGGCAAAAGCCGTGGGAAAAGCCCCAAAAGACAACCAAACGAAGTTGCTATGCCCTTTCCGCCTTCAAAGCGGTAGAAAACAGAGTAATTATGCCCCAGCACAGGCGCCGCCAAAACCAGCGCGATACCGAAGCCGACAGCCCCGCCCGAGACCTTTAGAAACAGGAAAACCGGCAAAAATCCCTTTAGAATATCCCCTATAAGAGTAAGCGTTCCGCAAAGCATACCGCCCTGCATAAAGGCGTTTGCGGCACCGGGGTTTTTATCCTTGCTTTTCCCCATAATATCCTTATTAAAAAGCGTGCCGTAAACACGGGCAAAAAGAATACTGCCCGAAAAATACCCGAACACAAAAAACAAAAATGTTCTTATCATATTCTCCCCCCAATGTAATTCCAATTAGATTATACAGCGCGGCCTGCTTGTTTGCAAGTGTTTTAAAAATGAAAGAATACTTTTTCACTATTCGCTATTACTTTTTACTTCCAAAAACCCCGAATATGTGGGAAATGGGATAGTGAAAAGTGAAGAAGTAAGAGTGAAAAGTGAAGAAGTAAAAATCCCGACTGCTTACGCATTCGGGATTTTTGGTGGGGACTGCGCGGCTCGAACGCGCGACCTCCTGCGTGTGAAGCAGGCACTCTGACCGGCTGAGCTAAGCCCCCGTACATTTATATTGTAGCATATTTTTAAAATTTTGCAATCCAAAATTTTAAAAATGCGGCAATAATTTATAAGGGATGTTCGGGAACGCCTGCCACTACAAATTTAGACACTAGATAGAAAAGTAAAGAGTTATTAAAAAAAATAAAAACTAAGATTGTTGCTGATATTGTCGGTATGTGTTATAATGGTTATAGTTAGTCGAAATATTGCCCAAAGGCACTATTTCGATACCAAATCTTCGATTTGGCAGCAAATTTTCAAAGAAAATTTGACTATACCCATTGCAATGAATATCGAGCGAATTCAAATGAATATTCATTTGAATTCGCAAAAACCGATGAAATCGGTTTATAGAAACGCTTTTATGCGTTTCTATATTCTATATTCATTATAAAGATAAACGGAATAAGGTATGCCTTAACGGTAGGCGGTTAACCCTTTGATGTTTCAAGGGGTGTACGCCCCCTTGAAATATAAGGGGGTGATGCTATGGAACAAGAAACATTTATCATAATTCTTATGGTGCTTGTGATTGGGTACATTTTAAGCATAAAAAAATAACCGCCCCTCTACCAAAGTCGCGGTTATTTTTTAACTAAAACTTAGGTTAACCGTCTATACGGCGTGCCTTATTTCACCCTTATTATAACAATTCTTATTGTAAATGTCAAGCACCGCTATAGTGCTTTTTTATTTCTGTATTCCTTATGTTCTCGCTATTATTTATATAAAAACAGACGGTGTGTGTTTACACCGTCTGCCTAAAATAAATCATTAGAGCACAAGCATAAGATTGTTATAATTAAGCTCTTTAGCTTTCTTTTTAACATTAAACCAATCTATTATCGTAAGAATACCGCATACACCGCAGGTGAGCAGCTTCAGAATTCCCATTCCTGTTTCACCTAACATAAAGCGGTCTACCCCTAAGCAACCGAGGAATAGAGAAATCAAAAATATCGTGTTCGGGTCCTTAAATTCGACCGACGAAATCATTGCAAATTTGCTCTCGTCGGCGTCTGTAAGCTTTTGCTTGATAAAAGCAACCTTCTCCGCGGGAAGATACTTTTGGTTTGACAAAATATACGCGTCTACTTTCTGTGAATCCATTAAAAATTCTCCTAAAAATTTATTTTATAACCCCTTTGGGAATTATAAGCACCTGCATATTTAACTTCTATTTTCTCATACTATACAAAAAGTACAATATTAATATACCATAGTATTTTAATATTGTCAAGCAAAATATTACAATAGTATTGTAATATTTTATGCAAGGCGGTATTTTATGCTTAATGAGAGAATTCGCGAAATCCGTACGGCTAAAAAAATGAGTCAGGTTGAATTAGCAAATATTTTGGGAGTTACAAAACAAAGCGTCTCAAACTGGGAAAACGACAATATTCAGCCGTCTATTGAAATGCTTATAAAGCTTGCGAAGGCGCTGTCTGTTTCAAGCGATTATCTTCTCGGAATTGATGAAAGGAGATATTTGGACATAACCGGGCTTTCGGAGAGTGAGGCACAGCATATTCAGTTTTTGATTGACGATATAAAAAATCGGAAGATATGAAAATAAATAAAATTACCGTCTCACTGATTTAACAAGTGAGGCGGTTTATTAGTTTTGTCCGTCCGCTCCCCAACTTAAGTGCCAGATGCTAAAAGTATAAATAATTCAAAAAAAATTAATGACATATGAAGAAAATAATGGTATACTAAAATATATATCGCTTTTTGGGGGAATTTATCTTGAAGCTGCTGGCACTTGACGGCAACAGTATAATTAACCGCGCGTTTTACGGTATAAAGCTGCTTACCACTAAGGACGGCAGATATACAAACGCGGTTTACGGTTTTATTAATATTTTAAACAGACTTACCGAGCTAGAAAAGCCGGACGGGATTGCCGTCGCCTTCGACCTTAAGGCACCCACCTTCCGCCACAAAATGTACGGCGAATACAAGGCGGGGCGCAAGGGTATGCCCGCGGAATTAGCCGAGCAGTTACCCGTTATGAAGGAGTGGCTTACCCTTGCGGGGTACACCTGCGTTGAGTGCGAGACCTACGAGGCGGACGATATTTTGGGAACCCTTGCCTCTATTTGTGAGAAGAGCGGAGACGAATGCGTGATAGCCACCGGCGACCGCGATTCCCTGCAGTTAATATCCGATTCCACAAGGGTGCTGCTTGCCGCCACCAAAATGGGCAAGCCCGAAATCATTAATTACGACAAATCGGCGCTTTTTGATAAGTACGGCCTTACGCCCCCCGAAATGATTGAGCTTAAAAGCCTTATGGGCGACTCGTCCGACAATATCCCGGGCGTTGCGGGCGTGGGCGAAAAGACCGCCACCGACCTTATCTCCCGCTTTCACAGCATTGATTATATATATGAAAATCTCGATACCATTGATATTAAGGACTCCGTTCGCAAAAAGCTTGCAGACGGAAAAGAAAGCGCGTATCTAAGCCGAGAGCTGGGCACAATCTGTAAAGAAGCTCCCATTAACGAGGATATATCCTCCTACAAAACAAGACCGCGCGATAACGCGGGACTCTCCCGGCTTATGACAAGTCTTGAGTTTTTTAAGCTGATGGAAAAAATGGGGCTTACCCCCGACAGTACCGACGCGCAGACCGCACTTGATTTTTCGGACGCGAAGAAATTCTGCGTAACGGAGGATTGTACCCCTGCCGACAGAGCGGATATATATTCCGAGAACGGCAAACATTACATTGTTTCTGACGGGAAAGTCGCTGAAATCAGCGAAGAAGCCCTTATAAGCATTTTAAATAACGGTGATATTAAAAAAAGAGTTTACGATTACAAGAGTTTATATAAGGCGTATTCAGGGATTGATGGGGTTGTGTTTGACGCCATGCTGGCGGCTTACCTTATAAACCCGTCGGCTTCGTCATATTCTGCCGACAGACTTATAAGCGAATACGGCACTCCCGCTCCCGAAATAAGCGGCGGGGGTGACGGCGAAATTAAAAACGCCTGCCTTTTCTCGGTCTGCTGTGACAGGCTCGAAAAGGAGCTTGACGACACCAATCAGCGAAAACTGCTTGACGAAATAGAGCTGCCCCTTGCAAGGGTGTTAGGCGATATGGAGCTTTGCGGCTTTTTGGTGGACACCAAGGGGCTTGAACATTTGTCTGAGGAGCTAAAAGGGCGCATTGAGGTTATTGAAAAGGAGATTTACTCCCTTGTAGGATATGAATTTAACCTTAATTCTCCAAAGCAGTTAGGTGTTGCGCTTTTTGAAAAGCTGGGTCTTCCCGCCAAGAAAAAAACCAAAAGCGGCTACAGCACTAACGCCGAGGTTTTGGAAAGCTTGCGTTATGCTCACCCCGCAGTTGGCTTACTACTCGAATACCGCCAGCTTTCAAAGCTTAAATCAACCTATACAGACGGCTTGCAGGAGTGCGTCGCCGCCGACGGCAGAATACATTCCACCTTTAATCAAACCGAGGCGAGAACGGGCAGAATAAGCTCCCTTGAACCGAATTTACAAAATATACCCGTCCGCACCGCCGAAGGGCGCAGGCTTCGCGGCTACTTTACCGCCCCCGCGGGCAGGGTGCTTTGCGACGCGGACTACTCACAAATTGAGCTAAGAGTGCTTGCGAGCATCGCAAACGATAAAAATATGATAGACGCATTTAAGAGCGGTACGGATATTCATACCGTCACCGCCTCGCAGGTCTTCGGATTGCCGGTTGATATGGTGACCCCCGAGCTCAGAAGCCGCGCAAAGGCGGTAAATTTCGGTATTGTGTACGGCATAGGCGCCTTCTCCCTTTCAAAGGATATAGGCGTAACAAGAGCCGAGGCGGACAGTTATATTAAGAATTACCTTGCCACCTACCCGCAGGTTGCGGAGTATATGGAAAAAACCATTGAAGACGCGAAGAAAAACGGCTTCGTTACCACCCTTTACGGCAGGCGCAGAAGACTGCCCGAGCTTTCAAGCTCTAACGGTAATTTGCGTGCCTTCGGTGAGCGGGCGGCGAGGAACGCCCCCATTCAGGGGACTGCCGCCGACATCATTAAGCTTGCTATGATAAGGGTGTTTGAAAGGCTTAAAACAGATTTGCCCACGGCAAGACTTATTCTACAGGTGCACGATGAATTGATAGTCGAATGTGACGAAAAGGATGCCCAAAAGGTATGCCGCCTTTTGGAAACCGAAATGGAAAGCGCGGCAGACCTTGCTGTAAGGCTTACTGCCGAGGCTCATTCGGGCAAAACCTGGCTTGAGGCGAAGGGATAATGAATATATTATTTGTATGCACGGGCAACACCTGCCGAAGCCCTATGGCGGAGGGATATCTGCGTTCAAAGGGAATAGACGGCGTAACCGTTTCAAGCCGCGGTCTGGTAGCTGACGGCTCTCCCGTAAGCCCTAATTCCAAAACGGCTATGGCGGAGGTCGGCATTGATATAGCCGCTCATATTTCAAGGCAGATAACAGCCGGCGATATAAATAAGGCAGATAAAATAATATGTCTTTCTCCCTCCCATAAGTCGGTGCTTCTGTCGGCGGGAGTGCCGGCAGACAAGCTGTTTGTTTTAGGCAACGGTATTTCCGACCCGTTCGGGGGAGATATTTCGGTTTACCGCCGCTGTCGGGACGAGATTTTCACGGCGGTTGATAAACTGATTGAAGACGGCTTTTTCGGGAATATTCGTATAGTCTCCCTTGAACCGAGACACATAAAAGAAATCGCAAGGCTTGAAGAATTATGCTTTTCGGAGCCCTGGAGCGAGGAGGGCATACTGGAGTCCTACCGCTTGGGCACAAGGTTTTTTGTCGCCGAAGCCGACCGCCGAATTGCGGGTTACATAGGCATAAAGGCGGTTATAGACGAGGGGTACATCACCAACATAGCGGTTTTTCCCGAGCTTAGGCGAAAGGGAATAGCAAAGGCTTTACTTAATAAGGTTTTCGAGTTTGCCAAAGAGAAAGAGCTGAGCTTTGTATCCCTTGAGGTTCGCCCCTCTAATACCCCGGCGGTTTCCCTTTATCAAAAGACGGGCTTTAAAGAAGAGGGCAGAAGAAAAGATTTTTACAGACTCCCGCGCGAGGACGCACTTATTATGACAAAGAGGTTTTCCTATGAAGATTCTGGCGATTGAAAGCTCCTGTGACGAGACCGCGGCGGCGGTCACCGAGGAGAGACAGGTGCTCTCAAACATTGTTTCAACCCAAATTGCGGAGCACAGAATATACGGCGGGGTTGTGCCCGAAATAGCCTCACGGCGGCATACCGAGGCTATTAGTGCAGTATGCTCGGACGCGCTTAAAAACGCGGGGCTTACCTATTCCGATATTGACGCGGTGGCGGTCACCTTCGCGCCGGGGCTTATCGGTGCCTTGCTTGTGGGTGTGAATTTTGCTAAAGGGCTGTCTATGGCGCTTAATAAGCCGCTTATCCCCGTTCACCACCTGCGCTCCCACATAGCGGCGAATTACATTGCCAACCCCGAGCTAAAGCCTCCCTTTTTATGCCTTTTGGTATCGGGCGGAAACACGGTGATTGCCGAGGTTACCGATTACACGAAATTTAAAATATTAGGCGGCACGCGGGACGACGCGGCGGGGGAGTGCTTTGACAAAACCGCCCGTGCTATGGGACTTCAGTACCCGGGCGGTGTAACCCTTGACAAAATAGCTACAACGGCAGATTTAAAAAAATATCCTCTGCCCTTTCCTAAAGTAAGCTCAGGCGAGTTTGATTTCAGCTTTTCGGGGCTTAAAACAGCGGTTATGAACCTTGTTAACAACTCGGCGCAAAAGGGTGAGGAGATAGATGTGCCGGTAGTATGCGCAACGGTACGGCAAAGGGTGTGCGATATGCTGATAGATAAAACCCTTGCGGCGGCGGAAAAATACGGCTATAAAACCCTTGCGGTGGCGGGCGGAGTTTCGGCAAACAGCGAGCTTCGTCAAAGACTTTCTAAGGAATGTAAAGCTAAGGGAATAAGCCTTTATTTTCCCGAGCTTAAATACTGCGGCGACAATGCGGCAATGGTCGGCGTCCAGGCGTTTTATGAATTTAAGGACGGTAATATAGGAGACTCATCACTTAACGCGGCGGCTACAATGCCTATTAATTACAGATAAAGAGGTAAAAGCTATGAATAAAAGACTTTTGCTTATTGTAAATCCCTGCTCGGGCAGGGCAAAAATGCGTACAGAGCTTTTAAGGGTGGTTGAGACTCTGTCCAGCGGCGGTTACACCGTAACGGTTTACCCGACAAAGACGCGCGGCGACGCGACAGATTATGTTTCAAATTTAAGTGAAAACGAATATGAAAGAATTGTTGTATGCGGCGGGGACGGCACATTAAACGAGGTTATAACAGGTCTTATGAAGTCGGAACTTCATATCACCCTCGGTTATATACCGTCAGGCACGCTCAACGAATGGTCGTCAGGTCTCGGCATCGCAAGAAGCATACCTAAGGCCGCCGAGGATATTAATACGGGTAAAAAAATTCAGCTTGATATAGGCAGGTTCGGCGACAGGTATTTTTCCTACACCGCCTCCTTCGGCGCCTTTACCGACGCCTCTTATTCAGCCCCGCAGGACATTAAAAATGTGCTGGGTCAGGCGGCATATTTCTTTGAGGGAATCAAAAGCCTCGGCAATATAAAGCCTGTCCGCTTGAAGTTTAAAACCGAGGAACGGGAGATAGAGGGAGATTTCCTTTTCGGCGCGGTATCTAACTCTATGTCGGTGGGTGGAATAGTTAAGTTCGACGAATCGGCAGTAAAGCTTAATGACGGGCGGTTTGAAGTACTGCTTATAAGAAACCCCGATAATATTTTAAAGCTTCAGCCCATAATAGACGGTATTTTAAAGCGGGATTTTGACAGAGAGGGTATAGAGTTCTTTACTACCGAATCCATAACCGTTACAGGCGGAGACGGGCTTTCCTGGACCCTTGACGGCGAATACGCCGAGGGGAAAGATGAAATTGTGATTTCCAATATGCACAATGCGATTGAGCTTATAGTTCCGCAATAAAGCGGAAATACTAAAACGATTAATATAAGGGAGTTTTTCTATGTTTACCAGAGATATAGGTGTGGATTTAGGCACCGCAAATACCCTTGTCTGCGTTAAGGGCAAGGGAATTATAATGCGCGAGCCGTCGGTTGTGGCGTACGATATAAGGAATGACGCGGTGCGTGCGGTAGGCACGGAGGCAAAGGAAATGATAGGCAGAACCCCTGGCTCTATAGTGGCGGTAAGACCGCTTAAGGACGGGGTTATCGCCGATTTTGATGTCACCGCGGCAATGCTTAAAAGATTTATAAGACAGGCTTTAAAGGGCTCCGTTTTCTCACGGGTGCGAATGGTTGTATGTATTCCTGCAGGGGTCACAGAGGTTGAAAGCCGCGCGGTTTATGACGCGGCAAAGCAGGCGGGCGCCACCGAGGTTGACTTGGTGGAAGAGCCAATGGCGGCGGCGGTCGGTGCGGGACTTCCCGTGTGGGACGCGGCAGGCAGTATGGTTGTAGATATCGGCGGAGGTACAAGCGAGGTTGCGGTAATTTCCCTCGGTGATATCGTAACCGCACAGTCGGTCCGTATTGCGGGAGACGACCTGGACGAGGCGATTATTAACTATGTCCGCAAAAAGCACAACCTGCTTATAGGCGAGCGCACCGCCGAGCAGATTAAGATAGAGATAGGCTCCGCAAAGCCCTACGAAAACGAAACCTCCATTGAAATAAAGGGACGGAATCAGGTTGACGGTCTGCCTAAAAATGTAATCATCACCTCCGAAGAGGTGCGCAACGCCATGACCGACCCGATTTCTCAAATAATAGATACTATAAGGCTGACCCTTGAAAAAACCCCTCCCGAGCTTTCGGCGGATATAATCGACCGCGGCATTACCCTTACGGGCGGCGGCGCACTTTTGCGGGGCTTTGCCGAGCTTATTGCCGAGGAGACGGGTATGCCTGTTACGGTTGCCGCAAACCCGCTTGACTGCGTGGTTTTAGGCACCGCCAAGCGCCTTGAAGCCGACAGCGGCTTCGACAATTATGTTTTCCGCCGCGGCAAGCGGTTTAGATAAAGGCTTTGCCAAGCTTTTCTACCGCATTTTTTCCGCAAATCAGCCTTCCGTGCTCTGCGGTGTATGCGGCTTCGGTACCGCTGTCGCTTTGTCTTAAGCAAAACTCATTCATAAAGAAAAAGTCGCTCTCCCCCCGTGCCTTTACGATAAGGCGGTATGTTTCGGGCATTTTGTAAAGACTGCTTTCTCCGAAAAATCGGCTTTTGTAAAGGCGTACCGCTCCGCCTATTAAAGCGGCGGTGTCGGCAAATTCAAACATAACGGGTGAGCTTTTGGGCTGTCTCCGTGATGAATCCGCAGGCGAAACGGTAATAACGCACCCCGCGTTTTCCCTCGCCCGTATTTCAACTAAAAGTCTGCCGTCAAGCTCGGTATCGTATTCTAAAAGGCTTTTCTTTAAAAGGAGCCTAACCGTAAGCCTTGCATCGCTGTTTGCCGAGGTAAGCCCCCCGTATGTACCGAAATAGGAAATCACTTCGCTGTCGGTAAGGGTGATTTTAAGCTTTTTCCGCCCTATTTTATACACCGTCATAGGCTTCCCTCCGATTTAATATTTTTGCGGTATTTCGGGAATAATAATCCCGAGGTGGCGTTTATGCAAAATAAAAAGATAAGTGCTAAAACCGCGTTTTTTCGCGCAATGCTCTACACGGCTTCGGCAATCGCGCTGATTATTATAGGCTATTTTGGAGCAGGATACTTTTTCGGTTAATTCTTTAGGGGCTGTAAAAAACAAATCGGGGTTTGTAGAGATGTTTTAAAGTAGGCCCCCAAGCCTCACGGGGGCTGTCGAGCGGAGCGAGACTGGGGGATATTTCGGCTTGCAGAAACCAAATTGTATCCCTCCACCGCCGTTCGGCGGTCCCCCTCCCTTTAGGCAAGGGAGGCTATTTTTCAATTAGCCCTACAACCCCCGATTTCTCCGCCTAAAATCAATCAAGCTCGGCACAAGCTTTATTTTCCTGCTTTTGCCGAGCTTGGTTTTTACTTTTCCTCAATTAATCCGTCTTTCGGATGCGGTATTTTTTTAACCACGTTTTTCTTTTCTCCGTTTAGTCTTCGCCGTCCTCGGTTTCTTCTGCCCGCATACCGCATCCGCAGGTGTGAGTTTCTCCGTCACAGGGGCGGGGCGGGAAGAAGTCATCGGTGGGGAATTTAATTTTCTTAAAGGTATCGCATGGGCGGTCGGTTGAGTAGTCGCACTGCTTTTCGGGAATGCAGAAATCGTAAACAGGGATTAACATCTGCACATTTCTGATAAGCTGTACTATTGTGAAAAGTCCGAGAGTTACATAAACGGTGGGGTCGCCGCCCTTAAGGTCTGTCACCACATTGCCGCCTATTTGGTCGCATATGCTTTTCGGTATACAGCGTACATTTTCGTAGCAGTCGTGGATTTGACCGATACGCGCCGAAAGCGGAATCGGGTCAACCGCCTGAACAACACATTTAGGCATATTATTGCTTCTGCGAGTCTTTGTATCACAGCATTCATCATCGTTCATTTTGTTTGTGAATATCTTTACATTGCCGTCGCTTCCGAAAAGAATTACCTTCTTTGAATAAGAGGATATACCCCTTACGCACTGCGGGCAGGAATGGGGAGCGGTGAAGACATCAAACTCCAAAAGGAAGAAGAAGGTGAGGTCGCAGGAAAAGAACCCCTTGTTGAAATTTACCGGCTCCACATCAATGAAAACATTAAGTACCTCCGCCGAGCGCAGTCTGACGCTTATCGCGTTGCAAATAAGCCCCTGATCCTCGGGCAAAAAGAAGCAACGAAGATCCTCAAGGCAATCTCGATCACAGCAGGAGTCGTAGACTCTGCCCGCGTCAACGCATACGGCTTCCTTGAAGGCGCCGTTTTCGGGCGGGCAACCGTTTTTTAAATCTGCCATATATAAAAGCCTCCCGTATAAAAATATTGAAGATATTTACTTCATTATCATAATATGATTTATTGCAAAATCGGTGAAAATTTCGTTTTAGGATTTTTCTGACTATCTGTTATCACCGTTGTTTATTATCTTGCTGAAAAGCAGCCTAAATTCCCAAAAACAAGCTTATTGAAGAGTGAAGAAGTAAATAATTAATAATGAATAATACAAACTAAAAAGCCGCCTAAAATAACCTTAGGCGACTTTTTCGTTTGACTTGTGGGTGCAATTAAGATACGGATTAAAAATTTTCAATTATTCAGTTTTTTAATTCAATATTTTTTCAAATATAGTTAAACATCTCGCATTAATTTCACAGCCTTTTTCTACTGATTATACCAAATTAAAGAGTGAAAATCAATTATTCACTATTCATTAGCGAAGCGACTTCAATATTCATTATTCATTTGAAAAAGTCGCTTAAATGAATATTGAAGGAATGAATAATTAATAATGAATAATACAAACGAAAAAGCCGCCTAAAATAACATTAGGCGACTTTTTCGTTTGGTGGGAGATGGTGGATTCGAACCACCGAAGGCGAAGCCAGCAGATTTACAGTCTGTCCCCTTTGGCCACTCGGGAAATCTCCCATATTAAATTGGTGCGCTTTAAGGGTGCTCACCCTCCTAGGCTTCAAGTCCGACTATAACCGGATTAAAAGCTGGAGCTGGTGGACGGACTTGAACCCCCGACCTGCTGATTACAAATCAGCTGCTCTACCAACTGAGCTACACCAGCATTTTTCAGCGCCTAAATACTATACCATAAACTGAGGACAAAGTCAAGAAAAAAATTATATTTTTAGTACCTAAACAAATAAAAATTTGAAAAAACAAAAAAATTTTAAAAAAGGCTTGACAAAACGGCTTATTTTCGTTATAATAAGCTTGCGAACATTTGTTCGGGAGGTTAAAATTATGACATTTGCAATGCTTTTAAGAACATTTTTTGAAATACTTTTATTTGCCGCAGTTATTTGGTGTATCTTCCATGAGGACCGTCTTGCCGCATTTGAAAAGCGCATTTTATGTAACATAAAGCGCAGGAGGCTTAAGGTTGTACATACCGCTCCGTCACCCAAACAGCCTGTGCGTTTCTAAGCTTCAAAGTTAAGCGGGAATAGACCTTAATTATCCAATTTGATGTTTAATAATAAAAGAGCAAAGCATTATCTGCTTTGCTTTTTTATTTTTAACCGCGCCATAGCACGGGCAAGGGAAATTTCGTTATGCCTATGCTCTTTAATATTCTGTGCGTGTTCTATTTTGTCAAGGGCGCGGCGGAGTGATTCTTCGGCACGGATGCCGTCAATTTCCTCGGGCCATTCACAGCATTGGGAGAAGATAATAACCTCGTCGTTTCTTACCTCCATAAAACCTTCGGAGATAAAGGCGCTTTTCCACTCGCCCCTTGCCTTGATTTTAATTTCACCTATTTCAAGGGAAGCAACCATAGTCTGGTGACCCTTTAAAATTCCAAGCTCGCCCTCTTCGGTCTGGCAGGTTATCTGCTCGACCGTTCCTTTGAAAAAATGCTTTTCCGGTGTGATGATTTCAAGCAAAAATTCACTCATTGGCGCCACCCGTTTAAAGCGTTTTAGCCTTTTGCTTTGCTTCCTCGATATTTCCTACCATTGAAAATGCAAGCTCGGGCAGGTCGTCAACCTCGCCGTCCACAATCTGGCGGAAGCTCTCTATCGTTTCGTTCAGCGGTACAAATCTGCCCTCCATACCCGTGTACGCCTGTGCTACATTCATAGGCTGTGAGAGGAAGTTCTGTATCTTTCTCGCCCTGTAAACCGTTTGCTTATCCTCTGCCGACAGCTCCTCCATACCGAGAATGGCGATTATATCCTTAAGATCGTCATACCTTTGCAGGCACTCCTGAACCCTTCTTGCGGTTTCATAGTGCTTTTTACCGACAATTTCAGGCTCAAGTACACGGCTTGAGGACTCAAGGGGGTCAACCGCGGGATAAATTCCCTGTTCCGCAATACTTCTTGACAAAACGGTGGTTGCGTCAAGGTGTGTGAATATAGTGGCAGGCGCGGGGTCGGTAAGGTCGTCCGCCGGGACATATACCGCCTGCACCGATGTAATAGAGCCGTTATTTGTGGAGGCTATGCGTTCCTCCACAGAGCCTAATTCCTGCGCCAAGGTGGGCTGATAGCCGACTGCGCTCGGAAGTCTTCCGAGGAGTGCGCTTACCTCGTTACCCGCCTGAACAAAACGGTAAATATTATCGATAAACAGCAGAACATCCTGATGCTTTTCGTCCCTCAAATACTCCGCCATTGTAAGGCCCGTCATAGCAACGCGCATACGGCTGCCCGACGGCTCGTTCATCTGACCGAAGGCGAGTATTGATTTATCAATTACGCCGCTCTTTTCCATATCGTGGATAAGCTCGTTGCCCTCACGGCTACGCTCGCCTACGCCCGTAAACACCGAATAACCGCCGTGGTTTACGGCGACATTATGAATCATTTCCATAATAAGTACGGTTTTGCCCACGCCTGCGCCGCCGAAAAGACCGATTTTACCGCCCTTTGCATAGGGCACAAGCAAATCAATAACCTTAATTCCCGTTTCAAGCAATTCTGTAGCCGGCTTTTGCTCGTTAAGGGCGGGGGCGCTTCTGTGAATGGGTATATGCTTTTCCGCCTTAACCTCGCCCTTACCGTCTATCGGTCTGCCCAAAACATCGACCGCACGGCCGATAACGCCGTCGCCTACAGGCACTTCAATACCCTTACCCTCCGATACAACGGTCAAATTACAGCGCAGTCCCTCGGTTGCGTCAAGCGCAATCCCGCGGACAATGCCGTTTCCCAAATGCAAAGCCACCTCGGCGTGCTTAGAATAACCCTCAACGGTAATAAGTGAGTTAATCGGCGGTACTTTTCCGCCGTCAAACCTTACATCTATAACAGGACCCGAAATCTTTACGATTTTTCCCTTATATATATTGTCCATAAACTCACTGCCTTTCTAAACTGCGCCCTTAATGTCTGTTGCGGCGGCAATCTCGGTTATTTCATTGGTGATTATCAGCTGTCTTGCGGCGTTAATCTGGGCGCTAAGCTTGCCTATCATTTCGTCGGCATTTTTGGTTGCGTTCTGCATAGCGGTCATACGCGCCGCGTTCTCGCTTGCAGCCGACTGCATCAAAATATCATACATCATACCTATGATGTACTGAGGCACCATACTGTCGAACACGGTCTGCAAATCAGGCTCGTAAAGAACATCTGCCAAATACTTGTTTTCGTATTCCACATCGTCAAAATCCCGCCGCAGAAGCGGAAGCACTCGCTTGCAGACAGGTCTTTGCACCGCGGAATTGACATACTCGGTGTAAACTATATAAACCTCACTTACCGTGCAGTCGTCATAAAGCTCAACAATGCGTTCGCCTAAAGCCCTTGCCGAGTAAAGAGACGGGCGTTGGGAAGCGCCGTACATACTGTCATCGGGTGTTATACCGTGGTTTAAAAACATCTCCGTCCCCTTGTAGCCGAGGGAATATACAACGGTTTTTTCATATTCGCGCATTTTCTCCATAGCAAGGTTAAATACACCGGAGTTATAACTGCCGCACAGTCCCTTATCCGAGGTTATAACAAAGAACAGCGCTTTGCCGCCCTCGGTAAGCTCTATAAAGGGGTCGGTGAGCATATTATGCTTTGTTTTTGAGATTATGTCCTTAATAGTCGCGCGCAGCTTTCGCATATATGCGAGGTTGTAGTCGATATTCTGCATCGACCGCTTCATCCGCGAGGTCGAGAGCAGATACATGGCGTTGGAAATCTGCCTTGTCTGCTCAATCGCGTTCAGATGCTGCTTTAATTCACTGATGTTCTCCATTTAAACAGCTTTCCTTAAATGAATTTAGAGAATCGGCAAGCCGCTTTGCGTCCTCGTCGTCAAGGTCGCCTGTAGAGTTGACCGCGTTTTCCACGCTTGCACAGTTGCTGTGCAAAAAGCCAAGCATTTCGCTTGCCAGCCGCTTTATCTCCGTATGCGGAGCGTTTTCAAAAATATTATTTTTATACGCGGTCAAAAGCGCCGCTTCCTCAAAGAGGGTATAGGGCTTGCTCTTCGGTTGTTTTAAAAGCTCGGTTAAAATATTGCCGCGGTCCAGCATTTTCTTAGTAGAAGCGTCCACATCACTGCCGAATCGGGTAAATATCGCCATTTCGCGGAACTGGGACAGCTCAATTCTAAGGGTTCCCGAAACCTTACGCATAGCTTTATGCTGTGCGGCCCTGCCGACGCGGGAAACCGAAAGTCCGATATTAACCGCAGGTCTTATTCCGCTGTGGAAAAGCTCGGTTTCAAGGAAGATCTGACCGTCGGTAATGGAGATTACATTGGTGGGTATATATGCCGAGATATTGCCCGCCATAGTCTCTATAATAGGAAGGGCGGTAATACTGCCGCCGCCTAATTCTTCACTCATACAGGCGCTGCGCTCAAGCAGACGGCTGTGAAGATAGAAGACATCGCCGGGGAAAGCCTCGCGGCCGGGCGGTCTGTGTAACAAAAGTGACATTGTGCGGTATGCAACGGCGTGCTTTGATAGGTCATCATAAACCACCAGCACATCCTTACCCTCGTTCATAAAGCCCTCGGCAACCGCGCAGGCGGCATAAGGCGCTAAGTACTGCATAGCGGGGCTGTCCGACGCGGTGGAAGCCACAACAAGGCTGTATTCCATAGTCCCCGCGGCTTTAAGCGTGTCGATTATCTGGGCTATGTTGGAGGCTTTCTGCCCGATAGCGCAGTATATACATATTACATTTGAATTTTTCTGATTGATTATTGTGTCAATCGCAATCGAGGTTTTGCCCGTCTGGCGGTCGCCGATAATAAGCTCTCTTTGACCTCTTCCTATCGGTATCATACTGTCAATAGCTAAAATTCCCGTTTCGAGGGGCTTATCAACAGGTCTGCGTTCCATAATTTTTGGCGCGGGGCGCTCACAGGGAAGATACTCCTTGCAGTCGAGGGGCTTGCCGTCAAGGGGTCTGCCTATCGGGTCGATAACCCTGCCTAAAAGCGAATCCCCCACGGGTATTTCCGCTACAACTCCTGTTCCCTTAACGCTGTCTCCCACATTTACAGAGTCCGAGCTGTCCATAAGCACGGCGCCGACGCCGTCCTCCTCTAAATCGAGAGCCATTCCGTAAACGCCGTCCTCAAACTCCAAAAGCTCGCCGTAAAGGCGGTCGGGAAGACCCTTTACCCGCACAACGCCGTCGCCCACCGTGGCGACTGTACCGGAGCGGTAAACTATAGGCTCAACCTGAAATTCGGCAATGCGCTTTTTTAAAAAACCGCCGATTTCCTCCATTTGTATTTTAGGCACTTCCTGCACCACCTTAGTTGCTAATCTGTTTTTGCATTTTCGCTATTTGCGAGGCAATGCTCATATCAAAAACCCTGCCGTCAATTTCGGCGATAAAGCCGCCTATGATTTTATCGTCTACGACCTTTTCAAAGCAAAGCTCACCCATTTTTTCGGCAAAGCCGCTGCAAATGCGGTCATAGGTTTTATCCGACATATTAGAGGCGACCGTTATTACTGCTGTTTTCATAGGCTCACCCTTGATACTTTGCAAAGAACGCGTCGGCAATACGCATATTGTCCTCGTCCGTTACCTCGCGTGAAAGCACCTGCCTTGAAATATCAAAGGCAATGTCGGTAATGTCGCCCTTCATAGCGGCGATTTGCGTTTCACGCTCTTTCTTAGCGTTTTCACGCGCCTTTTCGGTGATTTCGGCGGCTTTCTGCCTTGCCGTTTCTATAATCTCGGCGGCGTTCTCCTTTGCGGTACGCTCCGCCTCGTTTATAATCTCTGTACCCTGTGCCTTGCTCTTTTCGGTAAGCTCCTTGTATTTAAGGGCTTCCTCCTCGGCTGTCTGTTTAGCCTCAGCCGCCTCTGAAAGCTCCTTTGCTATACGCTCCTTACGGGCGTCAAGAAACTTTTTAACCGGCTTATAAGCAAGTCCGCGCACGATTACGAACAAGATAACGATATTGATGATATTGATTATCAGGTCCTTAACGGCGTCCGATAAAACTAATCCTTCCATAGCTGTCTCCGTCCCTTAAAGGCTTATTATTTTGCCGCCAAGATAAGCGCTACAACGAACGCATAAATCGCGGTAGATTCCGCAAGCGCACAGCCGAGAAGTAAGATCGCGTTGATCTTACCCGAGGCCTCCGGCTGACGGGCAACCGCCTCCGCCGCCTTACCCGTGGCTATACCCATTCCAAGGCCTGCTCCTAAAGCCGCCAACATTGCTAATCCTGCACCGATAGCTGACATTTTAAAATTCCTCCTATTCAATAGCTTCGTTTATAAAGGTTAATGATAAAATAATGAAAATATAGGTTTGTATAAGCGGGTGGAAAAGGTTAAAGTACAGTCCCAGCACCGCGGGAATACCGCTTGCGTAGCCGCCGAGCACCGATTTTATCAAATCCATAACTATCATACCGCCTATCATATTACCGAAAAGACGGCAGGCAAGGGAAATCGGCACCGCAACATCGCTTATAACCTTCATCGGGAAGATTACGGGATTGGGCTTTGCAAGGCTCTTTAACCTGCCGCCGAGGCCCTTTTTCCTTATTCCGTAGATATTGATAAGCACAAAGGTTATAAGTCCCATGGCTAAGGTTACAACCAAATCGGATGTGGGCGGCCTTACACCTAAAAGCTCGGACGCGGCGCACATTACCATAAATACCGCAAGGCTGAACATATAAGGCGAAAGCTCGCCGGAATAGTCGCCGATAGAGCCCTTTGTGAAGTTGTCCATCGCCTCGACCGCTAATTCCATTATATTCTGAAAGCCCTTTGGGTTATCGGGGTCGAATTTCGGGAAAACGGCAAATCTGAAAATCAAGCCCAATACTAAAACTATGGCGGTTATTATCCACATAGTAAGGCTTGTTTTCGCAATGGAAAAGCCGAAAACGCTCACCCTGTCGCTGAACATACTGAATTCAACATTCATTCCCGCCTTGCCTTCCCAAAGGGAGGTTATCGCCGTGCCGATAAAAAACCATGCCGCGATAATCATTAAAACCGTTAAAAGCCTTGACTTCTTTTTAAGGGATTTATTCGTGCCGTGGTGCTTCACCTGCGAATGAACCGCGCACCAACCGATAAGACCGAACACGAATACTACCGCCGATAACGCAAACTCAATTATTGTTACTGTCTTCGTTTTTACCATCCCCCGAATCTGCGTTTTTAGCGCGAAGAGTATTTATTATAAACCAAACCGTAACCGCCGCGGGAAGTCCTATAGCGTAGCCTATTACGCAGCTTATGACATAGTCCCGAAAGAGGAACACAAGCAATAGCGCCGCCGCACCGTATGCCGTCAATTTTACAATTAAAAACAGTGCCGCTTTTTGATAATTCCCCGCCGTAAAGGAAAAAAGGGCGGTCTTAAGCAACAACGCCTGTAAAATTCCGAAAGCGAAAGCAATTACCGCGCCTGCCAATTTGCACCCTCCTACGATTTTTATTATTCAATTTTAGTACTTTTACATAATAAAGTCAATGCGGAATTTACACAAATATATTCTTTGTCCAAAATTTAAAACTGTTAATATTTTCACAAGTTATAAACCGTTTATGTTTTTTGCATAAAAACATAAACGGCTGTACCATTAAAGGCAGCTTGCGCAAATCTGCGCCTGTCTCTGCCCTGCAAAGCTAAAAAGGGACTGCAAAAAACAAATCGGGGGTTGTAGTGGTAAATTGATTAGCGCATAATGAGGCCCCCTTGTGTAAAGGGGGCTGTCGAGCGTAGCGAGACTGGGGGATTGTTTTGGAAACC
>JAXJVI010000151.1:0-3997 GCA_036308615.1 Acutalibacteraceae bacterium
GCATATGACCTGCCATTTCGTAATCGGTTCCAACGAACACGCATTTGTCATAGCTGCTTACAACCGATTCCTCAACAGAGCGGTTGAAGAAGATAACGGGAACATTTTTAGCCTTAGCCTGGTCGATAATGTTTTGAGCGGCGTCGTTTGAGCCTGTGTCAACAACATTTACAACAAGAAGCTTTGAACCCTTTGCAAGAGCGGTTGTAACCTGCTCGGTCTGGGTTGTCTGGTTGCCGTTTGCGTCATAGTTCTGATACTTAAGACCCGCGTTGGTAAGGAGCTTATCCATTGCCGAGCGAACGCTCGAAATGTAGGTATCGCTGTATGTATAATAAAATACCGATACCTCGCCGTCGGTCGAACCCGAGCCCGAACCGCCGCAGGCGGTAAGACCTAAAACGAATGCAAGTGCCAGAATGGTTGCCAATAACTTTTTCATTTCAATTACCTCCTTAATTTTACGACTTTTGTCTGTCGTCAAGCTTATTATAATTATTTTAAGGGGTAATTGAAATAGACTTTTTTATTAAAAATGTATAAAAAATTATTTATAAGTTAAATTTATATGTGCAATAATAAAAAATTTAACAATTCGGGTAATTTTTTCAACTTTACGCATAAGTTTACATAAAAAAGTGGATAACTCGGTGGAAAAGTCGATTAACTCCCCTTTTTAAGGGAAAAACTTATCCACCGAGCTACCCTTTTCGGTGTTTATGTTAATTATTCTTTGCAACTTCTGCCGTTTAAAAAAGCAACCGTTCTTTCTACCGCATAGCGGCTGTCGCCCCAGTCGGCGTTTTCGCGGCTCCTGTAATCGTACATTGTGCAGTACTTTGACAAATCGGAATACAGCTTTTTTGAATATTCGGCGGTAATGCGGTTAAGATTTTCGGCAAACTCCCCGCCGTAGGAACGCATATTTTTCTTTGACGCCCCGCTTAAAAGCCTTTCATAATGTGGAAGACAGAACTCCGACTGATTATTAAACATATCTCGGAAATCCCGCTCGTTTTCATAACAGCGGTAAACCGTATCAATAAGCCGTGACATTCCCCATTCGATTTTTGAGCAGATAAAGCAGGAATCGCTCACCCTTTTAGCGCTCTGTTCCTTTTTTGAATCGGTATTAAAAAGCTTTTTCTTAAAGATACCCTCGTTAATTTCGTTAATATGGGTTTGTAGCATCAGGGCTAATTGAAGTCTTCCCCGCCGTGACATCATTATGTCATAGTGATGCTCACAAAAGCCTACCTTGTTGGTCTCAATCCGCACATCAGGCTCCATCATAGCGTCCCCCAATATGTAATCGATCATTCTTTCCTCAATCGTGTCCCGCATACGGCAGATAGGACAGCCGTCATTTTTTTCAAAAACCTCGCTTACCGGGATAGTGCAAATATCGTCTCTCATACCATTACTCCTTCTAATTTATCTGCGGAAACGGGCAGGCGTAACTCCGCGCTTTTTCTTAAATATGTTACAAAAATAGTGTTCGTCCGTAAATTTCAGCATATCCGAAATTTCCCTTACCGAAAGTCCCGAATTTTTTAAAAGATTTTCCGCCGTCCTTATTTTTTGCTCAAGAATATAAGAATATACCGTTTCACCGTACTCTGATTTGAAAATTCTCCCGAGCTGAGAAACCGAAAATCCGGCATTTTGCGCCACCGAAGCGGCGGTGAGCTTTTCATATATATTGCCGTCGATATACGCTTTAATTTCCGCCGCGGGGTTTTCGGATTCTTTTTGTGAGTTTGCCGCAAGCCGCTGTACTATACGGTGAAAAATCAGCGCTCCCTTTTCGTTTATTAGGTTAATATCCGTCTCACTAAGGCAAAAATCAAAAAATTCATCGAACAAATCCTCTACCGAGATATTCTTAAAATGTATTTGGTTTTCAATTCCGTAGGCGGAAAGCAGTTTTTTGCAAAGCGCACCCGAAACATTAAACCATTTCTTAGTCCAAGGGTTGTTCCTATCGGAATAATAATTATGCTTTATTCCTGCGGGAAGAATATATGCGTCGCCCTTTTTAATGTGATATTCATTGCCACCGCATAAGACCGTTCCCTCTCCGTCCGAAACATATTCCGCCACATACACCTCCGAACATTCACGGTATATTTTATAATTCGGATCGGGATACGTTATACCCGCAAGACTAACCTTGAACGGAGAGCCGGAAGTCCCATTTTGCGCAGAAAGAAAAAATATTTTTTCCATATGCTTAAAATCCTCACATTTATGCTTAAAAAATACATTTAATTATCCTCATAACAATGATATTATACAATAAAAAGCTTTAAAATACAATAAAAGGAGCAGATATTATGGAAAAAAATTTAATTCCCCGCCCCGAGCATCCACAGCCGATGTTCAAAAGAGACAACTGGCAGAACCTTAACGGAGAATGGCTTTTTGAATTTGATTTCGGTACATCAGGCGCAGAACGCGGACTTTTTAAGCCCGAAAAAGCTGATGAGTACACCAAAAAAATTACGGTTCCATTCTGCCCTGAAAGCGAGCTTTCGGGAATCGGATATAAGGATTTTATTCCGGCGGTTTGGTATAAGCGGTCTGTTACCGTAACCGAAGAACAGCTGAAAGGGCGTATTCTTTTGCATTTCGGCGCGGTGGACTATGAGTGCGATGTATACGTAAACGGCATAAAGGTGGGCAATCACTTCGGCGGTTACAGCTCATTTACGCTTGATATTACCGATTTTTTAAATATAGGCGAGAACGACCTAACAGTAAATGCAAGGGATAATGTCCGCTCAGGAAAACAGCCTAAAGGTAAACAGTCGTCCGCCTTTTTTTCGCAGGGTTGCGATTATACCCGCACTACAGGAATTTGGCAGACCGTTTGGCTTGAATTTGTACCGACCGGTTACATTAAAACCGCAAAGTACTATCCCGATATAGAAGAGTCGGCTTTTGATATTGAATTAACCCTGTCACTTGGAGGAAAGCTCACTGTCGAAGCGTTTTACGAGGATAAAAATGTTGGCGGCTGTACCAAGGAAATTAAGGGAAGATATGCAAGATTCCGTCTTCCCCTTAAGGAAAAACATCTGTGGGAGGTAGGAAACGGCAGACTCTATGACCTTAAATTCACCCTTGAAACCGAATACGGCACAGATGTACTATACAGCTACGCGGGTCTCAGAGAGGTAAGAATCGACGGCTTTAAGGTGCTTATTAACGGCAAAAGCGTTTTCCAGCGTACCGTACTCGACCAAGGCTTTTATCCCGACGGAATTTATACCGCCCCGTCCGACGAAGCTCTTAAACGCGATATTGAGCTTTCGATGTCGCTTGGCTTTAACGGCGCACGCCTGCACGAGAAAATATTTGAGCCGCGTTTTCTCTATCACTGCGATAAGGCGGGCTACCTTGTTTGGGGCGAACACGCTAACTGGGGTCTTGATACAAATAACGAGGGCGGATTACTAAACTTCCTCCCCGAATGGTGTGAAACCGTAGAACGCGACTTTAATCACCCCGCAATAATCGGCTGGTGTCCCTTTAATGAAACATGGAATCAGTTCGGCACAACCGCCCGCCGTATATTAAGGTCGGTTTACGAGGAAACCAAACGCCTTGATCCCACAAGACCTGTTATAGACACTTCGGGATGCTACCATGTAATAACCGATATTTATGACCAGCATGATTATGACCAGAATCCCGAAAGCTTCCGCAAATCATACGCCGACTATAACGGCAAGGCAGATAGCTTCAACCTGTGGTATAAAAACGATCAAATCTATATACCCGATCTTCCCTTCTTTATGAGTGAATTCGGCGGAATCAAATGGATTCCCGAAAGCAAGCAGAAAGACGCTGCGGGCAATTCATGGGGCTACGGTAACGCTCCCTCTACCGAGGAAGAGTTCCTTGCCCGCTATGAGGGGCTTGTTTCCGCACTGCTTGAGGCGCCCAACATTATGGGCTTCTGCTATACCCAGCTTTACGATGTTGAGCAGGA
>JAXJVI010000152.1:0-39117 GCA_036308615.1 Acutalibacteraceae bacterium
ATAATGTTCTGAATAAAGGGCGGGAAGGGCTGTGCCTTGTAGGTCTTGCCCGTGGTGATGTCGGTAATAACGCCCGTGTCAAAGTCCACCTTAACCTCGTCGCCCGCGTTAATTTCCTCTGCGGCTTCCTCACATTCCAGGATAGGAAGTCCGATATTAATGGCGTTGCGGTAGAAAATTCTCGCAAAGCTTTTAGCTATAACACAGCCTGTCTTACAGGTCTTGATAACCAGCGGAGCGTGCTCCCTTGAAGAGCCGCAGCCGAAGTTCCAGCCCGCAACCATAACATCTCCCGCATTTACCTTTTTTACAAAATCCGCGTCAATATCCTCCATACAGTGAAGCGCCAATTCCTCGGCATTGGGGGTGTTTAGATAACGCGCTGGGATTATAACATCGGTGTCAACATTATCGGGGTACTTAAATACCTTACCCTGTGTGTTCATTATTTTACCTCCTTTGGAGCGGTGATAAAGCCTGTCAGCGCGCTTGCCGCCGCAGTCGCGGGGCTTGCTAAATATACCTCGCTGTCAATATGACCCATTCTGCCCACAAAGTTGCGGTTTGTTGTGGCGATACAGCGCTCGCCCGCCGCCAAAATACCCATATAACCGCCGAGGCAGGGCCCGCAGGTAGGTGTGGACACAACCGCGCCCGCGTCAATAAATGCGGTGACATATCCGCGCTCAACGCACTCGCGGTAAATCTGCATTGTGGCAGGGATTATGATACAGCGCACGCCCTCTGCAACCTTGTTTCCGTTAAGAACAGCGTAGGCGGTCTCCATATCCTCCATTCTGCCGTTTGTACAGCTACCGATAACCACCTGATCGATTTTTATATTTTGGAGCTCACTTGCGGGCTTTGTGTTTTCGGGCAGGTGGGGACAGGCTACGGTCGGAACGATTTTGGATAAATCGATATCGATTGTCTTTTCGTATTCAGCGTCGGGGTCAGCCTCAAAAATAACTGGCTTTCTTTCGCTTCTGCCCTCAAGGTAAGCAAGCGTTACATCATCAACGGCGAAAATGCCGTTTTTAGCCCCCGCCTCTATAGCCATATTGCAAATGCAGAGGCGGTCGTCCATTGATAATGTGTGCGCACCTTCGCCGACAAACTCCATACTCTTATAAAGCGCGCCGTCAACCCCAATCATACCGATTATGGTTAAAATTACATCCTTACCGCTGCAATTTTCGTGGAGTTTCCCCGTAAGGTTAAACTTTATAGCCGACGGAACCTTAAACCAAGCCTTGCCTGTAGCCATTCCCGCCGCCATATCGGTTGAGCCGACACCCGTTGAGAATGCGCCAAGCGCTCCGTAGGTACAGGTGTGGCTGTCCGCACCGATTATGCAGTCGCCCGCGGTGACTACTCCCTGTTCCGGCAAAAGTGCGTGTTCAATACCCATTTTGCCCACATCGTAAAAATGGCTTACGCAATGTCCGCAGGCGAACTCACGGCAGGTTTTGGACTGTTCTGCGGCCTTAATGTCCTTATTCGGCACAAAGTGGTCAAGGACGATAGCTATTCTGTCCTTATCGAAAACCTTATCGAAACCCGCCTTTTTAAACTCGTTTACCGCAACGGGGGTGGTAATATCGTTGCCCAAAACGATATCGAGCTTAGCGCTTATAAGCTGTCCCGCGGTCACGCTTTCGAGTCCCGCGTGGGCGGCTAAAATCTTCTGTGTTAATGTCATTCCCATAGATTATTTCTCCTCTAAACTGCGGTTAATTGCGGAGAATAAGGCATTAATTGACGAAGCGATAATATCGTCATGAATACCCGCTCCCCAAACCTTTTTACCGTCAGGCTTTGTTATGCTTACATAGGTTATAGCCTGTGAGGAGGAGCCCTTTGTAAGGGCGTGTTCCTCGTAGGTAAGCTCGGAAAACTCGATGCCGAGTTGCTTTTTAACCGCATTGCTTACCGCGTCAAGGCGGCCGTTACCGGTAGCATTTAATTCCTTTTCCTCGCCGTCAATTTCTACCGTCAAGGTAACATTAATCTCGGGCGTGCGGACAAAGTGATAATCCACAAGCTTAATACAGCTGTTTATATTAACATAATTTTCGGTAAATACATCCAGCACCTCTTTGGGTGAAAGCTCGGCGTGGGCGTGGTCGGAAACGCTCTTTACCGTATAGCCGACCTCCTCGCGCATACCTGTAGGCAGAACATAGCCGAAGTTGTGCTCAAGCAGATAGCCTATACCGCCCTTTCCCGACTGGGAATTTATGCGGATAACATCTGTCTCGTACTCTCTGCCCACATCCCTGGGGTCGATAGGAAGGTACGGAACTGTCCAGGTGTCGCAGTTCTTCTCCTCCCGCCACTTCATACCCTTTGCGATAGCGTCCTGATGGGAGCCTGAGAAAGCCGCAAATACAAGCTTTCCTGCATAGGGCTGACGGTCGTATACATGCATACGGGTAACCCTTTCATAAAGCTCGGCAATTTCGGGCATATTAGAAAGGTCAAGCCCCGGGTCAACGCCCTGTGCGTACATATTAAGAGCAAGAGTTACAATATCTGCATTACCTGTGCGCTCGCCGTTGCCGAATAGGGTACCCTCGATTCTGTCCGCTCCCGCAAGCAGACCCAATTCACAGTCCGCCACAGCACAGCCGCGGTCGTTATGGGGGTGCAAAGAAACCTCAACCGCATCGCGGTATTTAAGATTATCACAGATATATTCCACCTGGTCGGCGTAAACATGGGGTGAGGAAAGCTCCACAGTTACAGGCAGGTTTATAATCGCCTTGCGGTCGGGCGTGGGTTTCCAGACATCAAGCACCGCATTGCAGACCTCCAAAGCGTACTCCGGCTCTGTTCCCGTAAAGGATTCGGGGGAATACTCATAGCGGAAATTCGCTCCCGTTTCGGCGGCGATTTTATTGAAAAGCTCCGCGCCGTCGGTGGCAATTTTCTTAATTTCTTCCTTGGATTTTCTGAAAACCTGCTCCCGCTGGGCTAAAGAAGTAGAATTGTAAAGATGCACCACGGCGTTTTTACAGCCCTTTAGCGCCTCAAAGGTTTTGCGGATAATATGCTCACGGCTTTGTGTCAACACCTGAACCGTAACATCGTCGGGAATCATATTATTATCAATTAATGTACGCAAAAAGGTGTACTCGGTTTCGCTGGCGGCGGGGAACCCGACCTCTATCTCCTTAAAGCCTACCTTAACCAAAAGCTTGAAAAACTCAAGCTTTTCGTCAAGACTCATAGGAATAATAAGGGACTGGTTGCCGTCTCTAAGGTCAACCGAGCACCAGGTCGGCGCTTTTTCTATATATGTTTTATCCGCCCACTTCCTCGTCGGGTTTTTGACGGGGAAAAACTGGCGTGTGTATTTGTTTGTATTATGCATTTAATAACCTCCAAATTGTTAGGCTTTCGCTATTACTTCGACCTCCGCAAGTGCGCCTTTGGGTAGGGATTTTACCGCCACGCAGCTGCGGGCGGGGGCGGAGGTTATATATTTGCCGTAAACCTCGTTAAAAACGGCAAAATCTGCAATATCGGCTAAAAAGCAGGTAGTTTTTACCACATTGTCGAAGCTTGTTCCCGCGGCTTCAAGTACAGCGGAAAGGTTTTTCATAATCTGCTCGGTCTGCTCGGCAATATTTTCGCCTACAAGCTCGCCGCTTTCGGGGGACAGGGCTATCTGACCCGAGGTGTAAAGCATACCGCCGCAAAGAACTGCCTGTGAATAAGGACCTATTGCCTTAGGGGCTTTATCGGTAGAAATTTTATTAATCATATCTGATAACTCCTTTAAAACTTTTTTACGGTTGAATAAGCTTTAAGCCTTCATCGGTCAAAGCTTTTTTAATCTGTTCAATATGCTCAAAGTTTCTGGTTTCGAGGGTAAGCCTTAAATAACAGCCGTTGACATGGGAGCCCTCGTTTGAATGCTCGTGATGAACCGAGATAACATTGCCGCCCTGCTCTGCCACAATGCGGGAAACGGTCATAAGCTGACCCGGCTTGTCAACAAGCTCAATCATTAACTGACAATGTCTGCCCGACATTAAAAGTCCTCTTGTGATAACGCGGGAAAGTATTGTTACATCGATATTACCGCCGGACAAGAGGCAAACGGTCTTTTTACCCTTAAGGTCAACCTTACCGAACATTGCCGCCGCTACGGCTACCGCGCCCGCACCCTCGGTTACAAGCTTGTGCTGTTCCATAAGGGCTAAAATCGCCGCGGAGATCTCATCATCTGTAACTGTTACGATTTCGTCAACATATTTTGAACAAATATCATATGTAAGGGAACCCGGCTCCTTAACCGCAATACCGTCGGCTATAGTGGATACCGAGTCGAGCCTTTCAATATGCTCGTCGTGAATGGAGTTAAGCATTGACGGGGCGCCCGATGCCTGAACGCCGTACACCTTAATATTGGGGTTAAGGCTCTTTATGGTGAAAGCTACACCCGAGATAAGCCCGCCGCCGCCGATAGGCACAATTACCGCGTCCATATCGGGAAGCTGTTCCGCAAGCTCTAAGGCGATGGTCCCCTGACCCGCAATTACATCCGGGTCATTAAAGGGGTGGATAAATGTGTAGCCGTTCTCGTCACGAAGCTCTAACGCCTTTTGATACGCGTCATCATAAACGCCCTCAACCAAGCAAACCTCCGCGCCGTAGCTTTTTGTAGCCTCTACCTTTGAGATGGGGGCGCTGTCCGGCAGGCAGATAACCGCCTTAATGCCGTTTTTCTGCGCGGCAAGCGCCACACCCTGCGCGTGGTTACCGGCAGAGCAGGCTATTACTCCCCTCTTCTTTTCCTCGGGGCTTAGCTTGGACATTTTGTAGTAAGCGCCCCGCACCTTAAAAGAGCCTGTTATCTGCAAATTTTCGGTTTTTAGATAAAGCTCGGTACCCGGGGCTAACTTCGGCGCATACAAAATGTCGGTCTGTATTGCTACATCCTTTAAGGCAAATCTTGCTTTGTATACATTATCAAGGGTTAGTTCTTCCATACTTTTTACCTCACAACAAACTATTTATAAACTGCTCTGCCGCGCGGGGAGAACGACTGCCTCGGCTTAGGGCAAACGCCTCCGCCTTAATATCAAGCTCCTTTAAATCGAGCTTGATTTCGTTCTTCCTCGCAAGAGAGTGGATAATCTCCAGATAAAGCGCCTTATTCGGCTTTTCAAAATAAACGGTCAGTCCGAATCGGTCGGATAGGGACATCAGCTCCTGTACGGTATCGCTGTGGTGGATATCGTCACTGCCCTCCCTGTCCGAAAAGCTTTCCTTAACGATATGGCGGCGGTTGCTTGTAGCGTAAATAACGGCGTTATCCGCCTTTGCCGAAGCCGAGCCCTCAAGGGCGGCTTTCAGCATACTGAAGCAGTCGTCGTTCTTGTTAAAGGATAAATCGTCGATAAAAATAATAAATTTAAGGGGATTTTCGGCTATGCGCCCCATTATGTAGGAAAGGCTGAACAATTGGTCCTTTCTAAGCTCTATAAGCCTTACCCCGTAATCTGCAAAGTAGTTGGCGCAGGCCTTTACGGTTGAGGACTTGCCTGTTCCCGCGTCGCCGCACAAAAGCACATTTGCGGCGGGTCTGCCCTCGCATAGAGCGCGGGTGTTTTCAAATACCTGTTTGCGCTCCTCCTCATAGCCTACAAATTCGGTAAGGGAGGTGCTGTCGGCTGATTTTACGGGCACTATTTCTTCACCCGAAACTCTGAACATTTTAGCCGTGGCAAAAATGCCGTAGCCGTATCTTCCGACATTCTTTAGTCTTTCTTCATATATCTTTACAAAATCGGTTTTCGTATTGTTAAACTGCGGAATATATCCGTCAAAGCTTAAGTTTCCGCAAAGGTCGTTTTCGTCAAGCTCGGTAAGTCTTGAAAAAATTTCAAGCTCCCTTTTTGCGTTATATCGGAGATTTTGCGGAATTTCGGTCTTCTGCGCCGCCGAAATGATGTATCGGTTTTCGTCCGAAAACACCGCGCGGCACAGAAAGTCCGAAAAGCAATAATTGTCGTCCGATAGGGAATAAACGAATTTTCCGAACAGACTAAGCTTTTCCTTTATGCCGCCGTCCGTGCTTAAAAGCCCGATAAAGGCGTTCATTGTATCATATTTTAATATTCCCCTGAACACGCTAAGCGCCGACAGCTCGCACGCAAGCCTTTTTTCCTCCTGTTCGGTCATTTTTTTACACCTTATCCCTTGAATTTGTTAATAACCGCGCCCTTATCGGCAGAGCTAACCTGTGCTGCATATCGGGCGAGCGCACCGCCTATATCGGTTTTGCGCTTAATTTCCATTGTCCTTTTGCGTTGCTCGATTTCTTCATCAGAAACCTTTAATTCAATCGAGTATTCGGGGATGTTGATTGAAATAATGTCCCCGTCCTTGACATAGGCGATTATACCGCCGCTTACAGCTTCGGGGGATATGTGACCTATTGAAGCGCCCCTTGTAGCGCCCGAAAAACGGCCGTCCGTAATAAGGGCAACATCCTTATCAAGTCCCATTCCCGCAATAGCGGAGGTGGGGGAAAGCATTTCCCTCATACCGGGGCCCCCCGCAGGGCCTTCGTAGCGGATAACCACAACATCGCCCTTTTCTATCTTTCCGGCATATATGGCGGCGATAGCCTCCTCCTCGCTGTCGTAAACCTTTGCGGGGCCTTCGTGAACCAGCATTTCGGGGGCGACCGCACTGCGCTTTACAACACAGCCGTCGGGCGCGATATTACCCCTGAGTACCGCAATACCGCCAGTTTTTGAATAGGGATTTTCCACCGTGCGGATAGTTTCGGTATCCTTATTTACGGCATTCTCTATATTCTCGCCTAAGGTCTTGCCGGTGCAGGTCATAGCGCTTGTGTCAAGCAAGCCTAATTTTGTAAGCTCCTTAAGTACCGCGTAAACTCCGCCCGCCTCGTTTAAGTCCTCCATATAGGTGCGTCCCGCGGGGGCTAAGTGGCAGAGGTTGGGGGTTTTTTCGCTTATCTCGTTCGCCATATCGAGGTTAAACTCCACGCCGCACTCGTTAGCGATTGCGGGCAGATGAAGCATACTGTTTGTAGAACAGCCCAGCGCCATATCGGCGGTAAGGGCGTTTCTTATAGCCTTATCGGTCATAATATCCCGCGGGCGGATGTTCTTTTTAACAAGCTCCATAATCTGCATACCCGCGTGCTTTGCAAGCTCAATTCTTGCGGAGTAAACTGCGGGGATTGTACCGTTGCCCTTTAGTCCCATACCTAAAACCTCGGTAAGACAGTTCATAGAGTTTGCGGTATACATTCCGGAACACGAGCCGCAGGTAGGACAGGTGTTTTCCTCGCATACGCAAAGCTGTTCCTCGTCAATCTTACCCGCTTTAAATGAGCCTACCGCCTCAAACATACTTGAAAGGCTGGTCTTTTTGCCGTCAACCCTGCCCGCAAGCATAGGGCCGCCGCTTACGAAAACGGTGGGGATATTAACCCTTGCCGCCGCCATTAAAAGACCCGGGACATTCTTATCGCAGTTAGGCACCATAACAAGCCCGTCAAAGCCGTGGGCTAACACCATAGCCTCGGTGGAATCGGCGATTAAATCGCGGGTGATAAGGGAGTATTTCATTCCCGTGTGACCCATAGCGATACCGTCACAAACGGCGATTGCGGGGAATACTATGGGCGTTCCTCCCGCCATAGCAACCCCCATTTTCACCGCCTCAACGATTTTGTCAAGGTTCATATGACCGGGGACTATCTCGTTATAGGAGCTGACAATACCTATAAGGGGTCTTGCCTGCTCCTCCTTTGTAAGTCCCAAAGCATGGTAGAGACTGCGGTGCGGCGCGTTGTGCGCTCCGTCAACTATTCTATCCTTAACCATATCGGTTCTCCTAATCAGTTATTGATGAGCTTATCCTCGTCGCTCCAGCTGTAAAGCTTTCTTACTTCCTTACCAACCTTTTCGGAGGGATGCTCTGAGGCTATTTTACGCATTGCATTGAAGTGAACCTGTGAGCCCGCGTCGGACATATCGAGCAAGAAGTCCTTAGCAAAGGTACCGTCCTGAATATCGGAAAGAATCTTCTTCATAGCCTTTTTGGTGTCCTCGGTGATAATCTTCGGACCTGTGATGTAGTCGCCGTATTCAGCGGTGTTGGAGATGGAGTAACGCATACCCTCAAAGCCGCTCTGGTAAATAAGGTCAACTATAAGCTTCATTTCGTGAATGCACTCGAAGTAAGCGTTTCTGGGGTCGTAGCCCGCCTCAACGAGGGTCTCAAAGCCAGCCTGCATAAGGGCGCAAACGCCGCCGCAGAGAACCGCCTGCTCGCCGAACAAATCGGTTTCGGTCTCGGTGCGGAAGGTGGTTTCAAGCACACCCGCGCGGGCGCCGCCGATACCTAACGCATAGGCAAGACCGATTTCGAGCGCGTCACCTGTTGCGTCCTGCTCAACCGCTACAAGGCAGGGAACACCCTTGCCCGCCTGATACTCACTGCGAACGGTGTGACCGGGGCCCTTGGGGGCAATCATAATAACATTTACATTCTTGGGCGGCTTAATGCAACCGAAATGAATGTTAAAGCCGTGGGCGAAAGCAAGTGTCTTACCCTCGGTAAGGTTGGGCTCAATGCTCTCCTTATAAAGCTTAGCCTGCTTTTCGTCATTGATAAGAATCATAATGATGTCTGCCTTAGCGGCGGCTTCGGCAGAGGTCATAACGGTAAGACCCTTAGACTCAGCCTTTGCCCAGCTCTTAGAGCCCTTGTAAAGACCGACGATTACATCTACGCCCGAATCCTTTAAATTGAGGGCGTGGGCGTGACCCTGTGAGCCGTAGCCGATAATCGCAACGGTTTTGCCGTTAAGCTTAGCTAAATTACAGTCCTGTTGATAATAAATTTTCTGCATAATATATTACTCCTTTAAAATAATATCAAAATTAATTTTTTAAACAATACTGCGTCCTCTTTCAAGGGCGACAACCCCTGTTCTGCAAAGCTCGATTATTCCGAGAGGCTTTACAACATTTATAAAGGCGTTGATTTTTGAAGGCTCGCCCGTAACCTCAACACAGAGGGTATCGGGATTGTAGTCGATAACCTTGGCTCTGTAAATCTCGGACGCCGCCATTACCTCGCTTCGGTTTTCGGGGGAATTCTTAACCTTTACAAGCATTAATTCCCGCTCAACCGTCTGTTCCTCGTCGAGAAGCTCTACATTTTTTACATTGTGAAGCTTCTTAAGCTGGTTAATAAGCTGTTCCCTTGCGTAATCGTCCCCTTTTAAGGTGACGGTAATTCGGGAAAACTCGGGATTATCGGTTTCGCCGACCGTAAGGGAGTCAATATTAAAGCCCTTTCTCATAAAGAGACCCGAAACCCTTGTAAGCACGCCGTATTTGTTTTCGACCAAAGCCGCAATTACAAATCTTTTCATTTATTAGCCTCCTCCTTTGAAGTGATAATATCTTCAATAGAGCCGCCGGGCGGCAGCATAGGAAGAACAAATTCGTCCATACCGATAACCGCGTCTATAAGGTAAGGCCCGTTATGGGTCATAGCCCGCTTAAAGGCCGCCTCAAACTCCTCGGGAGTAGCGACAAGCTCACCGGGAAGCCCGAACGCGTCCGCAAGCTTTACAAAATCGGTCTTTCTGCCGAGCACGGTGTTTGAATAACGCTTGCCGTAGAAAAGGGTCTGCCATTGGCGCACCATTCCCAGCACTCCGTTATCCATAATAACTATCGCAACGGGGGTATTATATGTAACAGCGGTTGCAAGCTCGTTTAAATTCATTCCAAAGCTTCCGTCACCCGTTATAAGCACGGTGCGGTCGCCCGACGCTATCTGCGCGCCTATTGCCGCGCCTAAGCCATAGCCCATTGTGCCGAGGCCTCCGCTTGAAGCGAAACGGCGGGTTCTTTCAAAATCGGTGTACTGCGCCGCCCACATCTGGTGCTGACCTACATCTGTAGCGATAATTGTATTCTCGTCCTTGACCTCGTTTATTATATCAAACATCTTTTTAGGTGTAAGGGCGTATTCGTCCGCCGCCTCGTTTTCATCGCTGATTTCCTTGCCCTTTGCTTTAAGAGCGGCGATTTCTTCATTCCATTCGGGGTGGCTTTGCTTTTCGCATTTTTCAAGTATTCTTGAAAGGGAGGAAACAATATCCCCTATTATGCCCACATCAACCTTGACATTTTTATTAATCTCGGAAAGGTCGGTATCAAGCTGAATTATCTTGGCGTTTTTGCAGTATTTTGCGGTGTTGCCCGTAGCCCTGTCGCTGAAGCGGACGCCGATTCCGATTATAAGGTCGGCTTCCTTATTAGCCATTGACGAGGCGTACTTGCCGTGCATACCCTGCATACCGAGGAACCGTTCATAGGAGTTAGGCAGAGCCGAAAGCCCCATAAAGGTACAGCCGATATAGCCGTCAATCTTTTCGGCGAGTGCCTTAATATCGTTTGTCATACCCTCGCCCGCGGCGCCGCCGCCTATGTAAATATAAGGTCTTTTAGCCTTATTTATAAGCTCCACCGCGCGGTCAATATCGCTGTCCGGTGCTTTTCCCTGCTCAGCAAAGGGGACAACTCCCTTATATTCAAACTCGCCCTCGGCTATCTGAACATCTTTGGGAATATCTATAAGCACAGGGCCGGGTCTTCCCGACTTTGCAATCTGGAAAGCCTCACGAATTGTGTCCGCAAGCTCTGTTACATCGCTTACAAAATAGTTGTGCTTTGTAATAGGTAATGTGATACCCGTAATATTAATTTCCTGAAAGCTGTCCTTACCGATAAGGGTAGTCGGCACATTTCCCGTAATCGCCACCATAGGTATTGAATCAAGCATCGCAGTAGCGATACCTGTTACAAGGTTTGTCGCCCCCGGGCCCGAGGTCGCGATTACAACGCCGACCTTGCCGGTAACTCGGGAATAACCGTCCGCCGCGTGGGACGCGCCCTGCTCGTGTGCGGTAAGATAATGGTTGATTCTATCGCTCGCCTTATAAAGCTCGTCATAAATATTAAGTACCTGACCGCCCGGGTAACCGAAAACATCGGTAACGCCCTGCTCTATAAGGGTTTCAATGACAATGCGTGCGCCTGTCATCTTTTCTCCGTTCATAAAAAAATAACCTCCTATTAAACCTATAGCAAAAAAGCGCCCTCGCCTCTTTGCTATCCGCTGATAACGTAAAGAGACGAAAGCGTTAAATTACAAAATCTTATTCTTCCGCGGTACCACTCTTTTTCACCGCTCCCGCTCGGAACGGCGCGCTCAGATGCTTAATACACCTTAACTCTGTTACGGGAGTTCCCGTCTGCTACTACTCTCAAAGGATTTCGGGCAGCCGCTCCGCGGTGAGTTCAGCATTTCTTCCTCAATGCCTTGCACCAACCGGCATCTCTCTGTAAGACGAAATTAAACGCCTACTGCTCCGCATCATTGCGTTTGCTATTCAATTTTCAGTTATTATATCACCCTTTGAAAAATTTGTCAACACTTTAAAGCAAAAAAGTTTTAAACAGCCCCGTTAAATTTTTTATCCCACTCAGAAATTCGGCTTTTCATTCCGTAAATATCCAAAATTCCGTAAGCAAAGCCCTTTTTTATAAGCTCGGGCGGGACGAATTCATCATACTTTTCAAAAAGCGGCACTTCTCCCGGGTAGACAAGCTCCAAGGGCTCAAGCGGCTGTTTTGCGGTTTCGGCAAGCACCCTAAAAAACTCCTCCCTTGTCGCCTTCATTTTAAACTCGATAAAATAAGGTCGTGCGGAGTCGAGGGCGGAAAGCCCCAATTTTTCGGCGCATTTAAGCTTTAAAAACCGCTCCATAGCCAGAAAGGCATAGCTGCCAAGCCATGGAAAAAGACACCACATATCCCCGCCTAAGTTAATAAGCGGCTCGTGCGTAATTCCCGAAAGCCGTGCGGCGCTCCTCGCTTCACCGAGACGGGCTACTGCGTTTTTCATTAAGTAGGGGTAGCTTTTATCTTCACCTAAAGCGTCCCGCATCCGTTCAAGCACTCGAGTGTTAATATCCCCGGGGCACTGCCCGAAATAAGCGGGAACCTTGCCCCTAACCTTAGTACAGTAGACAAGGTGGCGCTTACGGTCAACCTCCTCCACAATCCAGACATGACCCGCAATAGCTATCTTCTCACCCACGGGCGGCGGCATAACTATAGTGCCTAACTCCTCGGATTCGCTCCTTACCGTATATTCCTCGTTTTCCTTAAAGACGGCGTAAAACTTAAAGGAATTGGTCTGTCGTTCACCCGAAAGCCCCACAATAAGCCCGCCCTCCTCGGTGCGCTCTATCTGCTCGGTTTCTATTAAATATCTTAGGAGAATTTTATAGTCCTCCTTAGTGATTCTGTGAAAATAGCTTAAGGACAGCACCTTAGAGGCAAGGGCGGCGGGAGTAAGCTCCCCTGACGATGCCAATGTTGCCATTGTTTGGTGGTATAAAAGGCTGAAGGGCAGTCGGTCGGTTTTGGGCGGCTCGACAAACCGCTCCTCGATATAGAGCTGAACAAGGGCTATGCCCTGCAAAAGCTCCCAGGGCATTGTTTCGGGTAAAAGCGCCCGCGCCTCGGGCTGTTCCTCCCGCATTACAAACCACATTTCAGGCGGTAAATCACGCCTGCCCGTTCTTCCCATTCGCTGTAAAAATGAGGAAACCGTAAAGGGGGCGTTTACCTGAAAAGCTCGCTCAAGCCTTCCTATATCAATACCTAATTCCAATGTGGCGGTGGTGACGGTGGTCATATTCTGCTCATCGTCCTTCATTACCGCCTCGGCGGTCTCCCTGAATGAGGCGGAGAGGTTGCCGTGGTGTATAAGAAAGCGGTCGGGCTCGTGACGAGCCTCGCAGTAGCCTCTAAGCGTAGTGGTGACCGCCTCGCACTCCTCCCTTGAGTTTACGAATACAAGGCATTTTTTGCCCCTTGTATGCTCAAAAATATAGCCGAAGCCGGGGTCGGAATTCTCGGGCGCGGTATCGGTTTTCATATCAAGCACGGGCAGGGCGGGAGCGTTTTGGTCTTCGCCCGACTCAGCGCCCGGAGTAGTGAAAAAATGCTCCATAGAAAGCCGCCATTTTATGCCCTTGTTTTCTATTTTAGGGATTACAGTACCCTTGCCCGTTCCCGCCGCCAAAAATTCTCCTGTACCCACAGGGTCGCCTATAGTGGCGGAAAGCCCAATTCTTCTCGGGTTTACTCCCGCAAGACGGGATAGCCTTTCGATAAGGCATAGAGTCTGCCCGCCTCGGTCGCCCCGCATAAGTGAGTGCACCTCGTCTATCACGATAAACCGCAAATCCCCGAACAGCTTTGGTATAAAGGCGTGCTTACGAAGTAGCAGAGCCTCTAAGGACTCGGGGGTTATCTGCAATATTCCCGACGGATTTTTTAAAAGCTTTGCCTTGTGTGACTGGGAAACATCCCCGTGCCAATGCCATACGGGTATATGAGCATCATTGCAAAGCTCGTTAAGCCTTAAAAACTGGTCGTTTATAAGGGCTTTAAGGGGGCCTATGTATAACGCTCCCACAGAGGTCGGCGGGTCTTCAGAAAAGAGGGTGATTATCGGGAAAAACGCCGCCTCGGTCTTGCCCGATGCGGTAGAGGCGCAGAGCAGTACATTCTTATCGGTATTAAAAATCGCGTCCCCCGCCGCGACCTGTATTGCCCTTAAGGACTCCCAGCCGTTGCGGTAGATATAATCCTGAACGAATGGTGCGTATCGGTTAAAAATATCCATCTTTAAATCTCAAACTCCGCAAATTCTTCGCTTATTTCTTCGTTACCGATAGGCGCGGCAAAGCCGAAATCGCCCGAGCTTAAAAGCGCATTCACCTCAATATCGGGGTTTTGGAAAATTATATTTAAAAGCTCGATAAAATCCCGTATCACCTCGCGCGGTGTTATCGCTTTATCCGCACCTATCCGTGAAAACTCGGTTTTAATGAAGGTGATGTAATCCTCGTCGGTAAGGCGTGGGGTGTAGTCAAAAAGCTGTGAATGAATATCGGCAAGCTTTTCGGTAAGCACCAGCATTTCCTCATAGGTAAGGGGCGAAAGCTTTATAACAGGGGCTAACATATCCTTAACCTCACCCTTGCCGAACCGCCCCTCGGTAAGGCGGGACTTTAACGCCTCGTAGCTGTAAACCCCGCGGCGGGTGTCCTCGACGCACTGGGGAGTGCCGCTCATTATAATGCCTAAATACTGCGCCTTGCCCTGCAGGGTGTCGTTATACATTGTAAGGATTTTTTCGTAATTGTACTGCCTTGTAATACTGTTGGGGATTTTGTAGATATTTACAAGCTCGTCTATAAGTATCAGCAGTCCGCCGTAGCCCGCCTTTTTAAGGAAAACGGCAAAAAGCTTGATATATTCGTACCAGTCATCATCTGTAACAATTATATTTACCCCTAACTCCGCCTTTGCCTCGGTCTTTGTGGAGTACTCGCCGCGGAACCATTTTATAACCTTAGCCTTAAGCTCATCGTCACACTCGGTATACGCCCTGTAGTAAAGGGTGAGAAGCCGCGCAAAATCAAAGCCGTGCACCATCTCGTTTAAAGAAGAGATAACCTCGGAAATCTTATTTTCGGTAACATTTTTAAGGGCGGGGTCATCAAAGCTAAGCCCGCTTTCGTTCATAGCCTCCGTCTGAACTCCGCTTATCCAGCGGTCAAGAATAAGGGTCAGCGCTCCTCCCTCGGGTCTTGTCTTAACCGACAGATTGCGGATAAGCTCCTTATAGGTCGCAAGCCCCTGTCCCTTTGTGCCCTGAAGTCTCCGTTCGGGGGATAAATCGGCGTCGGCAACCGCAAGCCCCTTATCCATAGCGTAATTGCGTACGGTCTGCAAAAGAAAGCTTTTGCCGCTGCCGTACCTGCCCACGATAAAGCGGAAGGACGCGCCGCCCTCCTCGATTATGCCTATATCGTGCAGAAAGGCGTCAATCTCGGTTTCTCTGCCCACGGTTATATAGGGCAGTCCTATTCTCGGCACAACTCCGCCCTTTAGGGAATTAATTACCGCCGAGGCGATTCGCTTTGGTATTTTCATATATTGAACATTCCTTTCAGCTCGTTTTCGTAGTCCTCTATTATTATCGGGGTGTCGCCGTCAAAGTCTATGACGGTATCTCCGAAATCCTCAAACAACGTTTCGTTTATCTCCTCCACCGCGACAGACAGCATTATCCCGTTTTTGCGGGCAACGGTTTCGGCGTTTTCACCCTTTAAAAGAGCAATCATTATTTCCTTTAGAGGAGATTTGAGTATTCCGCTCTCCTGCGGCTCTTCTATAGGTGTTGCCGGAGTAACAGGCTCTTCAGGTTCTTCTTCCACAATAAGCTTGTCCCTTGTGACCTCCGAGGTATCCCTTATGCTCTGAAGCTTTGAAATATCTATACTAATAACTGGCTTTTCACGCTCTAAGCTTTCCCTGTACTGTTCATTTACCGCCTTTTTAATCATTTCCTCAAAAAGCGATGAAAGCTCGGGCTTTTTAAGGGAGGATTTATGACCGTACCTTTTTCTCAAATAATAATCGGTAGCTTTAAGAAGCTCCCCTATTTTGCCCGCCTTATCCTTAATCGGGAAAAACCGCGTGACGGTCCATTCGCCGTTTTTACAGCTGTAGCTGAATATATCGTTAATCTTATATTCACAGTCGGGGTGGGGCTTCGGCTCGAAAAATATCGCCGAACGGAATATAAAATACCTTTCCCGCAAAGACCGTGCTAAAAGACGGATAAAAATATCGCCGCCCTCTTTTTCCCCGTAATATTCCGCAAGGAAACAAAAGAGTTTGTAAACCGTTTCGGCAGTCTCGGCGGGGTGCTTTTTATAAAATGCCGAATTTTCAAGGCAGTATGAAGAAAAGCAATCAAGAGCTTCAAGCACAGCTTCGGGAGTTTCGTTTTTGTAATTCATTAATTTTATCAGCGCGCTGTCGTTCTTTAATCCGCAAAGGTCTTCGGTAAGCTTCTGCGGTATGCCGTAATACGCCGCGAAATCTGTAATCCAAATGTCGGCATAGGGCTTTATGCGCATATCAAGCCGAGAATATTTTTCAGAAAAATCCTTTAACTTTAAAAACCCCTCCTCCGCGCTTTTTACGCCGATAAGGTTTATAAGCTCGTAAATATAGAGAAAGGCATAGGTTAGCGAGGTTTCTTTTATTTCCCCCTTACGAACCTCCGTCCTCCAGGAAAAATAAGTTCTGAGCTGGGTCGGGGTTAAATCGCGGTAGGTCGGAAAATGGCGGTTAGAGCTTACGGGGCGGTCGAAGCTGTCACAAAAATCCTCCATAAATTTGCCCTGCTTATAGAATAACTGTGCCATAGGCATAAATATCCCTTTTCGCTCTATGGCCATTCTCTGCATAGCGGCATATTCCGGCGGTGTGTAGCTCTTCATCTGCGAGGCGGTGAATATAAGCGGCTCATCACGGTAAAGCTTTTCATTTTCGAGCTTTTTATCTGATAAAACAGTTTTAATAATTTCCTCTGCCTTGCCCATTTTTTCACCGCCCCGACACATATACATATATTATACCAAACTTATTTCAGTAATTCAACCAAAAAAGAACATTTGTGCGCCGTTGTTTAAACATTTTGGTAAAATCGTGCTTGACAAATAGGTCTACATAGTGTAGACTATAGTTAGACTACAAGATGTAGACCAAGGAGGGAATATAATGCGTGACTGTCAAATGGGTACGGTTGAAGCCCGCTTTGCAGACATTATCTGGCAAAACGAGCCTATATTATCAGCCGAGCTTGCAAAACGGAGCGAGGAACAGCTAAAATGGAAAAAATCCACGACCTACACCGTTTTAAAACGGCTTTGCGATAAGGGCATTTTTGTGAATAACGGCGGTACGGTCACCTCGCTTGTTTCAAGGGAGGAATTTTACTCGGTGCAGAGCGAAAGGTTTGTTGAAGAAACCTTTGACGGCTCTCTGCCCGCCTTTCTTGCCGCCTTTACCGCGCGAAAAGGTTTAACGGCTAAAGAAATAGCCGAGCTGCGCCGTATGATAGACGAATACGAGGAGGGGAAATAATGGAGACCTTGTTTTTAAAGCTTTTTAATATGAGCATTACCGCAAGCTGGCTTGTCTTAGCCGTTGTTATTCTTCGTCTTTTGCTTAAAAAAGCGCCTAAAGCCGTCACGGTATTTTTATGGGCGCTTGTGGGGATAAGACTTATATGCCCATTTTCCTTTGAGAGCGTTTTAAGCCTGATACCCAGTGCTGAAACCTTACCAAACGATATTCTGACAACTAAAACCCCTGCCGTAGACAGCGGAATACCCTTTTTAAATCAGGCTGTCAACCCTATTATAAGCGGTTCGCTCGCCCCTAATGTAGGATACAGCGTAAACCCTATGCAGGTTGTAGCTTTTATCGGGGCGGTTATCTGGCTTGTGGGCATTGCCGCTATGCTGATTTATACCTTAATAAGCTATTTTAAAATACACCGAAAGGTGCGCGAAGCCGTGCCGTACAATGAAAACATTTGGGTATGCGACCGAATTTCCGCTCCCTTTATACTGGGTGTATTCCGTCCGCGAATTTATCTTCCTTCAGATATAGATAAGCAGGATGAGGAATATGTTATCGCCCATGAAAGGGCCCACCTTAAGCGCCGCGACCACCTGATAAAACCGCTGGGCTTTTTACTGCTTACGGTGTATTGGTTCAATCCCGTTATGTGGATAGCCTACATTCTGCTTTGCAGGGATATTGAGCTTGCCTGTGACGAAAAGGTTATAAAGGAGCTCGGCGAGCAGTCAAAAAAGCCTTATTCCGAGGCGCTTATTAATTGCAGTCTGCCAAGAAGAGCGATAGCCGCCTGTCCCTTAGCCTTCGGTGAAGTAGGGGTTAAAAGCCGGATAAAATCGGTGCTTAATTACAAAAAGCCAGCTTTTTGGGTTATCGCCGCCGCACTCGCTCTCTGCGTAATTTTGCCCGTCTTTTTTCTTACAAACCCGATTTCCGCAACGGTAAACAATATTATAAACGAAAAAAATTACATAATTACCTCGCAAGAAAAATACAATGTTACCCTTACCGTTCCGAAATCCGTGATAAATGAAAGAGGCTACACCGAAAAAGGGCAAAAATTCAAAAAGAACGAGGTTATAGCTTACCAAACAAACACCACAACCGTATATCTCCAAAAAATCTCTGTTTCAAAACGCGGCGATGAAGAACTGCTTTTGATGTTCAACTGCTCTTACGGGAGCATAGACAAAAACAACAGTATTCTTCTTCCCTATACAAAAATAAAGGACGGCATAGAATCCTGTGTAGGTTTAAACAGCGGAGACTCAGCAAAAGACTCCGCGAGCATTTGTTCAATCGGGCCTGATGAGCAGTTCGGATTGTCGGTAGCTAAAGAAACGATTGAAAATTCCCCTGAAGACATTAAAATATACGCTTTTTTAAATAAGCTTACATATTCAAAAAAAGGTGAAGAGACTCAAACAGAGCCGACAAACAGTTCAGTAATCTTCGACAAAAACGAAACCGATTCGACAGGCTCGCAAACAGGCAATTATAATCCTTATTTTAACGCAACCGTACTCGAAGTGTACGAAAATTCCGTTTTAGTAGAGCCGTTTGAGGATAGCGATAAATACATTTCTGCTTACCCTAAAATATCCGTAAGTACAAATGTGGTATCTACCCACCCCGTACCCGAGCTTAAAGAGGGTATGCAAATAAGGATTGTCTATAACGGCACTATTGAGGAAACCTATCCCGCAAATATACCTACTGCCTTTGCGATTTACGAGCTTCGCGAAGTTGACGGCAAATTAGAGCCTGTAATCGCAACCTCTCTCCAAAGCGAAACGGCAACCTCCCTTACAGACAGCGATATTAAAGAAATATATGTTTTGTCGAGGCCAAGCAAAGGACAAATAGATAAATTCACGGTATCAAAAACCTATACAGACAATAAACTTAAGCAGTTAAAGGCATTTTTAACCACAGAATACTGCGAAGAAAAAGAAGCGGATAACTGGGTAAAATTCAACCCCGCACACCCTAACCAAACAAAGCTGGCACTTTCGCTTTCGGACGGCACAACAATGATAATAAACATACATTTTACCGAAGGCTCTCCGTACTATATCGCGATAGGCACGGTAGAGGAAAGCTTTGATCCCGAAAAGGATTACTCAGACATCGAATACACCCGTTACATAGCAAAAGCGGTATTCGGAGAATTTTTGAAATCTATAATCTGAAATATCAGAAAAGCGCGCCGTTAATTCGGCGCGCTTAAATTATTACTTCTACCCGCAAAACCTTGTGGAGATGCGCTTACAGCAGTCCTCGGGGGAATAGTCCCAGCTGTGGAGGGAATCGCCCGTGTAAAAATATTTTATTTCGGGTGAATATGCCGCGTCAAAGCTGTCAATAATAATAAGTTTAATCTTCATTTTTTCGCGGATAATACTTTTTATATAAACGCTAGCCCTTTGACCTATAAAAACATCCTCTCTCGGCTCCGCAAGCCCTGCGAGATTAGGTGTTAATTCCACAAAAACGCCGTAGTCCTCAACGCTTCTTACAACCCCAGTCACGGTCTGCCCCGCCGAGAAAAGGGCGGCGTTTTCCTCCCAAGTGCCCAAAAGCTCCTTGTGGGAGAGAGTGATTTTGCCGTCCTCGGCTATACTTTTAATAATAACCCTAATGCTGTCCCCAACCGAGAAGCGGTCGGAGGGGTGAGATATGCGGGAAACAGAGATAGCGTCTATGGGCAAAAGCGCAATATTACCGCAGCCTATATCGCAGAACGCGCCGAAGGACTCAAGGTGGGTCACCTTAGCCTCTATAATATCCCCTATTTTGCGCTCGTTCATTAAGTGATTTTTGCAAAGCTCCTGTGCCTTTTTGCGGGAAAGCAGGGCATAAAGCTTTCCGCTTTCATCGGTGCAAAGCTTGGTTATAACAAAGCAGACAGGCTTGCCGACTCTGGAAATAAGGGCAATATCTCTTGTTGAGCCGTCCGAAATGCCGATCGCCCCCTCCTCGCGGGGGATAATTCCCTTAACACAGCCGAGGTCTACAATAAGATTATGTGCCGCGTCACACATTGTAACCACAGCCTCAAGCACAGTCTGCTTTACCTGAGCCTCGGCAAGCTGGGTCGGGGTAAAAGCCTTTCCTCTTTCGGTTATACTTCCTAAACAACCTTCGGGATAAAAACCGTTCATTATTTTTGTCACCTTTCTTTTTATACATTCGGCATTGCCGCTATACAGAATTATATTCCTTGATAGGCGCAAAAATGAGAGAATTATGTCCGAAATTTAAAAAAATAAGACGCTTTTTTTATAAGCGCCCTATTTTTCGTCGGGATGCGATTTATTTCATTAATGTTCAACAAAATAACAGTTTTTACAGCCCCTCAAGCGATATAGCTATTCCGAACATAGCCGACCGTTCCGCCGTAGCCTATTAAATCCCAATCGGGCAGTCGGTTATATATAAGCACCTCCGAGCCGTTGGGCGCTTTGCCTATTATAGGAGCTGAAATATCGGGCCTTGAGCGGATATTAAGGTTAGAGCCTTTGGTGGATACATAGCCCGTCATAATCGGCTGGGGCATATTAAAGGGTATGCCGAAAAATTCGGTAAGGGAAAGCACCAGATTTTGCGCTATCGCGTTTATATTATTTCTTATCCAGTTTGCGTCCTCGGGGTTATCGTGGTAAGCAAGCTCTATAAGAACACCGGGCGCCCGCACCCTTGCCACCTCCCCCAGGGTGGTTGTGGGAACGGTTTTCACCCTGCCGGGCAGCGGGTAAATCATCTGTAAATTATTTGCCGCAATCTCCGCAAATCGCTTGCCCTCGGCGCTTGTGGGATAGTAATAAACATCGGTGCCCCTTGTTGTCGGTTGACCGCTCCCAACAGCGTTAGAATGTAAAGCCAGGTGCAAATCGTAATTTCCCGCGTTTGAGGCGGCGATTGAAGAGGCGGCGGTCATATCGGGGGTATTTCTTACAAACTGAATACCGCTCGCCGCCAAATACGGCTCCATAGCGTCGGCTATAAGATTCATATAATATTCTTCGTTTCCCCCGCCGACATAAGGGTTAAACTCCTGGGTTGACGGACTTAAGTATATAATAGGCATAAACAATCTCCTCCCTCTTCAAGGTTATGAAAAGGGAGGATAAAATATGTTATATTAAATTCAACTCCTCGGCGTTCTTTTTTACCGCCGACATAAACCAGCAGTAAAGCGCCTCGCCGAGCTCCTGATACACAGGGTCGCCGTCGTGAGCGCAGAGCATCGCGAAGGTCTGCCCCATTCTGCGGTCTATTTCACTTCCCCGCCTGTAGGCGACATAGTAAAAGGAAAACGCGCCTGTATCGCTTGATGATTTGTAAAGCTCATTGTCGGTCTTTTTAACCGTGTCAATAAAGCTTTTTTGTGCTATTCCCGCAAGTGTGTCGTCGGCGCAGTACTCCTCAAAGCCTACTGTGGCGGTAAAGGAAAGGAGCAGTCGGCGCTGGATTATCATTTCAAAATCCGAAAGGTCGCCCCCTTCGTCCGAGGTCTCGGCGTCCCTTGCGTCCTTAATGAATTTTTCCGCGATAATTCTTCCAAGCTCCTTTGCGTTTTTAGTGTCCTGCGCATCAAGCTCTTTAGGCGCGGAAACAGCGCTTTCCCTATTCTTTTTTATATCAACCGAGGGCTTGTCACCCGCGATTTTAATATCATTATCCGAATACAAAGCCATTCACCCTTTTTTATGCGGAGAGCTTTATCCCTCCGCGTTATATTCCTTTAAAGCCTCTGCCAACTGCGCGGGGCAGGAGGTGTTTTTAAAGCCGCACTTAATACCTTCGAGCTTTTTTATAACATCGTCAACCTTCATTCCCTCTACAAGGGTAGCAACACCCTTGGTATTGCCGTTGCAGCCGCCGTCAAATTTGACCTTTTTTACAATACCGTCTTCCACATCAATTAGTATGCCCCTTGCACATACTCCCTTAGTTTTATATGAAATTTCCATTTCTTTTATGCTCCTTTGCGAAAATTTAAAGCTATCTTTCCTTGAATTTATTGCTGCGGACAGGGTGGCGCAGCTTTCTGAGCGCTTTTGCCTCAATCTGGCGAATACGCTCCCTCGTAACATTAAATTCCGAGCCGACCTCCTCTAATGTATGGCATCTGCCGTCCTTAAGGCCGAAACGAAGTCTTATTACCGATTCTTCCCTTGGGGTAAGGGTTTTAAGCACGCCGTCAATATCCTCGTTTGTTATTGTTTTAAGGGCCGCCTCATCGGGAGCCAAAGCGTCCTCGTCCCTGATAAAGTCCACAAGTCTTGAATCCTCCTCGGGGCCTATCGGGGTCTCCATTGAAACGGGCTCCTGAGCCACCCGCATAATCTCACGGACGCGCTCCACGGGAAGCTCCATTTTCTCGGCTATAAGCTCCTCGCTGGGCTCAAAGCCGTTTTCGTGCAGAAGCTGGCTTTGCACCTTTTTAAGCCTGTTTATGGTTTCTACCATATGCACGGGTATGCGTATGGTGCGCGCCTGGTCGGCAATAGCCCTTGTTATAGCCTGTCTTATCCACCAGGTAGCATAGGTTGAGAATTTAAAGCCCTTTTGATAATCAAACTTATCAACCGCCTTAATAAGTCCCACATTCCCCTCTTGGATAAGGTCAAGGAAGTACATACCCCTGCCGACATATTTTTTAGCGATACTAACAACAAGGCGCAGGTTTGCCTCTGTAAGTCTCTGCTTAGCCTTTTCGTCACCCTCGGAAATCTTTACGGCAAGCTCGATTTCCTCCTCGGTGGACAAAAGCGGAACTCTGCCTATCTCGCGAAGATAAAGCTTTACGGGGTCGTCAAGATTCATATTATCAAAGCTTAAATCATCGTTGATGGCGTCAACATCCATCTCCTCAAGCTTTAATTCATCCTCGGTGGGCTCTTCGTCGAAATCCAGATCTAAGGTCGGCGGTTCGGAGAAAAGCTCCTCAAGGTCTTCGGGGGCGTTCTCAATATCGTCGATGGTTAAGTCCTTTTCCTCTTCGGCGTCAAAGCCTTCACCTGCCGCTTCGGGCTTAATTTTTTCTTTTTCCTCAATTTTTTTGTTCTTTTCCATCATTTTTTTCCTTTCGATTTTTTATCGATGATAGTCTGCAGGGCTTCCGCCCAGTCTTCAACAGATGTATTTTCACGGTTTTGCGCCGTTAAAAGCATATCCTCTTCTAATATTACCCTTATGCAATCCTTTAATACAATTTCGGGGTTTTTACCCGCTTTTTCGCTGTTTTGCAAGGATACAAGATAGCCTATTTCCGCGGGCAGAAGCCTTTCGGCAAACACCGAAATATCAAGCGAGCCGCCCTTTTCAAGGGAAGAAAGAATTATCTCATAAATCCGCCTGTTAAGGGAGGTTATAAGCTTTTCGGGCGGCAGCTGCTCCTTGGCGTATTTATAAAAATCGGGATTCTTAAGCAGTACCGCGATAAGGGTTTCCTCAGCCGCGGCGGCTTTTGGCGACCGCCGCCGTTCGGGATTAATGTCGTCCCTTGTAAATTTAGGTCTTATTATGTCGGATATTTCTTTCTTTTTGCTTATCCGTATATTCTTTTTTCTGATTTCCTCAACCTTGGTATTAAGGGCTGTTCTTGAAACGCCGTACCTTTCGGAAAGCCTGCCAATGTAAATATCCCTCGTCATAACATCGTCGGAGCCTGCCACAATTTCTGCCGCGGCGGAGAGGTAGCGGAGTCTCCCGTCCTCGCTTTCGAGATTTATATCCTTTGCGGCGGTAAGCAGCTTATACTCAATATCGCTGACCGCCCCATCCAAAAGCGCTTGAAAGCGGTCGGGACCGTTTTTCTTTATAAATTCGTCGGGGTCTTTTCCGTCGGGTATTACAACAACACGGGTTTTAAGACCTGTGTTCTCAAGCAGCTCCGAAGCCCTTTTTATTGCCTTTTGCCCCGCCGCGTCGGCATCGAGGGTTAAGACGATTTCCTTGGTATATCGGGTGAGCAAATTCGCCTGTTCCATAGTAAACGCCGTACCGAGAGGGGCTACCGCGTTTGTAAAGCCCGCCTGATGAAGTGAAATAACATCCATATTTCCCTCAACCAGTATCACCCGTTCGGAGCAGACATTTTTAGCAAAATTCATTCCGAAAAGGTTGGAGCTTTTTTTGTAAACGGGCGTATCGGAGGTGTTTACATACTTTCCGCCCTGCTTGTCCTCCCCCGGCATAGCTCTTCCGCTAAAGGCGATTATATTGCCCCTTATATTAATTATCGGGAACATTACCCGCTTTCTGAAGCGGTCGTAAAGCGTGCCGCGGCTGCTTTTGCCTACGACTCCCGCCGCCAGCATATCCTCTTGACTGTATCCCTTTTCTTTGAGGTGTTTTATAAGCATATCCCAGGAATCGGGCGCCGCGCCTAAACCGAAATGCTTTATTGTCTTAAGGGTAAGCCCTCTGCCCAAAAGATAATCGAGCGCCCATTTGCCCTCAGGTGACATAAGGAAGCTATGAAAGAAGCGCGCCGTATCGCGGTTAATATCGTATATTTTGTTTTTAAGCCTTTGCATAGAATCGTCGTACCCGTCCTGAGGAAGGGCGACCCCCGAGCGCTCTGCCAAAAGCTTTACCGCCTCAATATAATCGAGGTTTTCGATAAGCCCCGTAAAGGTGAAGACATCGCCCCCTACCCCACAGCCGAAGCAATAAAAGGAGCCGTTTTCGGGATAGACGGTAAAGGACGGGGTTTTCTCGCTGTGGAACGGGCAAAGCCCCACTAAATTTTTACCCCTGCGCTTTAAATTAACATATGATGAAACGGCGGTTTCTATATCATTTCGGTATTTAATTTCGCTTATGATGCTCTCGGGTATCACAAAACCGCCTCCTTCACATTATTTAATAACTAAATAGACCAGGCTTTGGGAATATAAATATCCGAAAAAGCCGTAATTGCGTAATGGTCGGTCATACCCGCGATATAATCGGTAACCGCGCGGATTTTACCCTCGGTCTCAGCAATTTTCAAATATTCCTCGGGCATTTTTTCGGGCTGTTTCAGATAATAATTAAAAAGCCCCTCAACAATCCCCAAAACCTTTGTTTCCTCCGATTTCGCAACGGGATTTTTATAAACGCTGTCAAAAAGGAAATTATGCAGCATATCATAATACACGGCGGTATCATCATCCATTTTAATGTCGTCACCGCTGTTTTTAACAATAGAAGTAACGAGGGTATTAATCCGCTCGCTCTTAGTGTGACCGAGCCTGTCCGTAATTTCCTTAGGAATATCGCCTTCGGATATAACCCCCGCGCGCACGGCGTCGTCAATATCGTGGTTGATATACGCCACCCTGTCCGCCATACGGACTATTCTGCCCTCAAGGGTGTGCGCCTGCTCGCCGGTTGTATGATGCAGTATTCCGTCAAGCACCTCGTATGTAAGGTTAAGCCCCTTACCCTCCTTTTCGAGCCTTTCGCATACCCTTACGCTTTGCTCGTAGTGGGTAAAGCCTATATCCGTAAGCTCTTTGAGCGCCCGTTCCCCCGCATGGCCGAAGGGGGTGTGTCCTAAATCGTGACCCAATGCCACAGCCTCGGTCAAATCCTCGTTAAGGCGCAAAGCCCTCGCTATTGTCCTCGCTATCTGAGAAACCTCAAGGGTGTGGGTAAGGCGCGTTCTGTAATGGTCGGACTCAGGAGAGAGAAAAACCTGCGTTTTGTGCTTAAGTCTCCTGAACGCCTTGCAATGAATAATACGGTCGCGGTCGCGCTGATAGCAGGTGCGAAGCTCGCATTCCTCTTCGGGGGCTTTTCTGCCCTTGGAATTTACGCAGAGCGCCGCCTTATCGCTTAAAATAAGCTTTTCGTTTTTTTCTGTTACAGTTCTCGCGTTTTCCGTAATATCAGCCCCTTACATAAAGTATATTAGACAAAAATGTCGAAAAACCTTTTTATTTTTAAAAATTTTAACCCTTTGTCAAATTTCCGTTGCCGCTCACGGGTATTTTATCACCTAAATAGGTAGGCTCAGGCTTAATTATGCAGTTAAAAAAGTCCTTGTCCCTAGCTAAAATCTCACGCAAATCGCGCTTAATCTGTCCCTTATAGGCTCTGAGATCGGCCGAAACGCCCGCCGCCTTTACTTCTAATTTTTCCGCGATATAAAGGGCGCGGTAAAGGTGGTATTCCTGCGAGACGATAATTATATTATCCGCCTCGAAAATCTCCTTTGCACGGTAAACCGTTTCATAGGTGGAAAAGCCGGCATGATCCATAAAAATATCGCTGTCAGGCACTCCGTTTTCCACCGCAAAGGACTTCATTATATTAACCTCGTCATAATCCTTGCTTGAGTGGTCGCCGCTCATAATAAGCTTTTTCACCGCACCGCTTTTATATAATTCTATTCCCGTAAGCAGTCGGTCCTTTAGCATCGGGGTCGGTTTTCCGTCCCGCACCCCCGCACCTAATATAACCGCGCAGTCAAAGTCGGAAAGCTTCGCCGCTTCCTCTAAAGTGATAATATTGCTTTTAGTTTTGTTTACAACAATAAAATTCGGAACAAGTACCGCCGCGGCAAGCAAAACCGCCGCCGAAACCAAAACGGTAAAAATCCTTTTCGCCTTCCTTTTCATTCCGCCACCCCGAGCATTTTTTCAGTGATTTCCTCAGCGGTTATCCGTGCGGCGAAGGTCTCTCTAAGCTTTAGTAAAAAATCTTCACAGGCGGAGTTTTCAAGGTAAAATTCAAGCTCCGCATTTTCGGTATAAACCGTGTTTTCCACCCTGCCGCCGCAGTCGGTTATAAGCTTTGTAAGCCGTTCAAGCTCGGAATACCCGCACCTCGCTTTATATACGGTGCAGGGGGTCATTCTAACCCTCTCTGCATTGGCTACAGCCTCCCTTGCCGCGGAGGAATACGCCCGCACAAGTCCTCCCGTACCAAGCAATACACCGCCGAAATAGCGGGTGACCACCACCGTAATATCGGTAAGCCCCGAGCCTTCTATAATATCAAGTATCGGCTTGCCTGCCGTGCCGTGGGGCTCGCCGTCATCCGAAAAGCGCTTAAGCGTACCGCGTGAAATAGAATAGGCGTAGCAGTTATGCCTTGCGTCCCAGTATGTCGAGCGCATTTCGGCTAAAAACGCCGCCGCCTGCTCCTCTGTTTCGGTATGCCGCAATGTCGCGATAAATCGGGAGCGTTTTTCGGAGTACTCCCCCACCGACTCCCCCGATACCGTAATATAGCTTTTCATATTCCACCCCATATCATAGAAAAAAATTAATTCCGAATTCCGAATTCCGAATTTAAAAAAATCCGCAGTCGCATAAAGCAACTGCGGAGTAAAAGGTTAATTATTCCATATTGAAACGCTTTTTAAATCTGTCAACACGACCGCCGGTGTCTACCAGCTTCTGCTTACCGGTAAAAAACGGATGACATTTAGAACAAATATCCAAACGGATATCCTTTTTAGTAGAGCGTGTCTCGAACTCCGCGCCGCAAGCGCACTTTATAGTAACCTTTTCATACTGCGGATGAATACCTTCCTTCATCTTTGTCACCCCTTTCAAAATCGATAACATATTGATAATACCACAACTTAATTCAAAATGCAAGCATTTTATTTGTTCTTTAAAAACTTTTTTAAATCCTCATATACTTCGACCGTTTTGAACCGCATAACATATTTTTGCGGGTGCTCCGCAATTTGAGCGCTTGTGCTTGAAGCGCTGTCCGAAAGGCTCGCGTCGGAAGCCGCGGGAACACAAACCGCCGGGAAAATCACGCACCACCAATTTTTGCCCTTAGCTTCCCCTAAGCGTATTATAAGCGAGCGGTAGCTTCCCGCCGGCAGAGTGAAGTCCTCATATTCCCTTGTTTCAAAATAGCTGTCCCCTATTTCCGCCTCCGCGCCGTAAGAAAAACCGTTTTCCAACAAAACCTGCTCTGCCGTTTGGCAAAATTCTTTTAATTTATCCGCCGCCCTTTGCTCCGCCTTATGAAGGTCGGTCTCCCCCGCGAAAATATCGGTAGACTCTTCTAAAATTTTATCCCTTACAAGCAGCTTTACGGCTTGGTCTTCAACGCTGTCGGAATTTGCGATTATATGTAACCGCAGTACATTTTGCCTTAGATCGTCGCACGCCGCCTCAAAATGCGCCATTGAAGCGAAAATCGCGCACAAAAGTCCCACTACTGCCGAAAGCTCCGCCCCGCGGCGTGAAAAAATATTTTTTACCATAATTATAACTCCCGTCTTGTTTTTCTAAAAGAAATATTAACGGGAATTTTTATTTTTATTCAAATATTAAGGACTTATTTTGCGGCTCACATATAAAAACAGGAATACGAAGGGCTTTAAGCGCCTTTTCGGCGGCTACCGCCTTTTCTTTATCACGGTAAACCGCAAACCAGGCAGGTCCGCTCCCCGAAAGGGAAACCCCGTCCGCATCGGTTTTAAGAAGCTCGGCTTTAACATGGCTTTCCTGCCACAACGCCGAAAAGGAGTTATCCAAGGAGGAAAAAACAGCAGATACATCTCCCGAATTAAGCGCAGAGACCGTTTTCTCTATATCGGGCTTATTGTATTTCGCCGAATCAAGTCGCCTGAACATCTCGCCCGTAGAGGGCTTATTTTCCCCCTTTGCAATCAAAAAGTAACAGCCGCCGATAGGTTTAAGAGGCTCTAATATCTCTCCTATTCCCTTAGCTCTCGCCGTGCCGCCGCGGATTAAAAAGGGCACATCCGCGCCCAGCTTCACCGCCACGCTTAAAAGCCTTTCATAGGAAAGCTCTGCTTCGTAAAGCTTATCAAGACCTACGAGCACCGCCGCCGCGTCCGCACTGCCGCCGCCCATTCCCGCCGCAGAGGGTATGCGCTTTTCTATTTTGATTTTAGCGCCCGCATTTATTCCGCTTGCTTTAAAAAACGCCGCCGCGGCTTTAAAGGCGATATTATCCTCTCCCCCAAGCTCGCCGCACTCTACCGTGATTTTATCGCTTTTTTCTATATATACGGTATCATTAAGGCTGATGCTCTGCATAACCGTATCAAGCTCGTGATAGCCGTCAAACCGCTTGCCGAGTACGGAAAGAGACAGATTGATTTTCGCGTTAGCTTTTATTTTAAGACTTTGCATTTTTTACACGACCCTTGTAATTTAATACAAACACCGAGGCTAAAACAATAAGTATTCCCGCAACGCCCGATAGGGTAAGGGGCTCGCCGTAGACCGCCGCACCGATAAGGGTCGCAACCACAGGCTCAACCATAGCGATTACGGGAGCAATCGACGCATCTACCCCGCAAAGTCCCGTGGTATAGAGCAGATAGGGCAGGACAGTATTAAAAACCGCCATTAAAAACGCCACGGGGATAACCGCGGGGGCGTTTACGCAAACCGCCGCCGCGCTTTTAAAATCGGTAAAGGGTATACAGCCGAGCAGGGCAAAAGCGAAGGTATAAAATGTAATTGTATAGGAATTATAGCCTCTGTCAAGCAGTAAACGGCTGAAAACGGTGTAAAGCGAATATCCAAAGCCCGTAAGCAAACCGAAAACAAGCGCCGCGGCGCTTAATTTTTCCCCGGTGCCGAATGCTCCTGTAACGAGACAGCACCCCACAAACGCCGTAACGCAGGCGGCGCATTTTTTAAGGGTGAGACGCTGTTTAAAGATAAACACCGACATTATAACCACAAAAAACGGCGCGGTGTAAAGCAGTACCGCCGCCACCGATAAAGAGGTAAGGGACATCGTTTTATAATAACAGAAATTAAAAAGCACAATGCTTAAAATACCCGCCGAGGCGAACAGCCATAAATCTTTAATTTTGATTTTAAAAAGCGATTTATCCTTAATAAGAAGTATTATTCCCAGCACTAAGGCGGAAAAAAGGGTACGGAATAAAACTAACTGCATTTCACTAAGCCCGTACCTGCCCGCCGTTCTCACAAAAAGTCCCGCCGTTCCCCAAAGAGCGGCGGCGAGAAAAATCAATAAAAAGTGATAATTAATCCTTGTTTTCAACTGTCTTCCACACCCCAAAGGTGAATTTTGAAATCACACGGCTTACCTTTTTAATCCGTAAAACAAGATAAAAGCACATAGCCCCTGTGACATTTAAAATAACATCGTCTATATCGCTCGACCCCGTCAAAAACAGAAACTGCAAAAGCTCTACAGTTATTACCAAAAGGGTGACCGCAATAAGGACTCTATACCATTTATTAAAGCCTTTAAAAAGGCAGGGTAAGAAAAAGCTAAAGGGCATAAAGGCGGCAATGTTACCGAAAATATTTTCGTGCATTACTAAAAATGCCACATCCCCGTTTTTATATCCGTTAATAAAAAGCTTTACCGTATAAAACGGCACTATGTTGGTGCTTGTATCTATATAATCCCTGAAAGCGGCGCGGTTCCACGAAAGGACATTAAAAATATTCCTGCCCATATCCTCATCGATAAGGGTGAAATCAATAAGCATAATCACATAAAATACGAAGATAAATATCAAACAGCGTTTAATATTTTTCTCCCGTCGGCTTTTATTGCCGTTCGCAAGCGCCTGTAATGACGCGGCGGAATATCCGCTTAACACCGCAAGAATACCGGTAAATACTTTTTCGCCGTGGGCAAAGGTTATCAGGTCAAATTCGTCCGCAACAAGCGTCACAAGGGCGCAAAGACACACAAAAAAAAGCACCGACGAGAGCCCTAAAAGATACCGTCGGTTCAAGAAGCTCACCTCAAAAATATATGAAAATTTTTAAAAAACTACATATCCTTAATATTGTAACTGTTAATATGCCGAGTGTCAAGCATTTAATTCGCTCTTTTATCAAAAGTAAATATTGCCTTTTTTTACCGACTGTGATACCATAACAGAGAGGTGATAATGATGATTATTTCGAGCAAGGGGCGTTACGCACTCCGCATAATGACCGATTTAGCCGAGCATACGGGCGAAGGCTTTATCTCCCTTTCCGATATTTCGGCACGGCAGGAAATCTCCCTTAAATATTTAGAGTCGATAACGGCAATGCTTAATAAATCGGGACTTGTGGAGAGTATGCGCGGCAAAAGCGGCGGCTATAAGCTTCATAAAAAGCCCGAGGAGTACACCCTGCGAGAGATTTTAGAGGTTACCGAGGGCGGATTGGCGCCCGTTAACTGCGCCTGTCTTACAGGGGATGAGGAATGTGAGCGTTCGGCCCTCTGCCCGACAATGCCCGTATGGCAAAAGCTTGACAGGCTCATCGGCGATTACCTCGAAAGCGTCACCTTAAAGGACTTGATTACATCAAACTGATATTATTTACAAATTCCTATTGACTTTATAGGAATTATGTGCTAAAGTATTAACGAAATAAAAAGTAAGGTCGTGAGACATATGATAAATGTTTATGCGGATAATGCCGCGACAACAAGGGTAAGCGATACGGCATTTAACGCTATGCTCCCCTATTTTAAGGAGCTTTACGGCAACCCGTCAAGCCTTTACACCTTGGGGCAAAAATCTCAGGAGGCGATTTTCTCGGCAAGGGAAACCGTAGCCGCCTGCCTTAACTGCGATATTAGAGAAATAACCTTTACCTCCGGCGGCAGCGAAGCCGACAATCAGGCTATTATAAGCGCGGCGTACTTAGGCGCGAAGAGCGGCAAAAAGCATATAATTTCCTCCGCCTTTGAGCATCACGCGGTACTGCACACACTCGAAAAGCTTAAAAAAGAGGGCTTTGAGGTGACCCTGCTCCCGGTTCACTCCGACGGCTTTGTAAGGGTTGAGGAGCTAAAAGACGCGATTAGAGAGGATACTGCCCTTGTTACAATAATGTTCGCCAATAATGAGATAGGCACTGTTCAGCCTATAGCAGAAATCGGCAAAATATGCCGCGAAAGGGGCGTAATTTTCCACACCGACGCGGTACAGGCGGCGGGGCATATTAAAATTGATGTAAAGGCGCAGAATATAGATATGCTTTCTATCGCCTCCCACAAGTTCCACGGTCCCAAGGGGGCGGGCGCGCTTTATGTAAGAAAGGGTATTCCGCTTTTAAACCTTATTGAGGGCGGCGCGCAGGAGCGCGGAAAGCGCGCGGGAACCGAAAATGTCCCCGCGATAGTCGGTATGGCGGCGGCGCTTAAGGAAAGCTGTGACAGCCTTGATAAAAATTTTAATTATGTAAAATCCTTGCGGGATATGATTGCCGGTGAGCTTTCAAAAATTCCCCATTCAAAAATCAACGGCGACTTAAAAAGAGGTCTTGCGGGAACCCTTAATATGTGCTTTGAGGGTATCGAGGGGGAATCGCTCTTACTTCTCCTTGACGACAAAGGCATCAGCGCCTCTTCGGGCTCCGCCTGCACCTCGGGCTCCCTTGACCCAAGCCATGTTCTGTTAGCTTTGGGTCTTCCCCACGAGGTAGCCCACGGCTCCCTTAGAATATCCTTAAGCGAGTACAACACCAAGGAAGAAGCCGAGCACATTATAAGAGAAGTACCCAAGGTTGTCGAATATCTGCGCTCGATGTCTCCGATTTGGAAAGATTTACAGGAAGGAAAGAGAAAATATGTTATACAGTGAAAAGGTAATGGATCACTTCAGAAACCCGAGAAATTTAGGCACGATTGAGGACGCGGACGCTATAGGAGAGGTCGGCAACGCCAAATGCGGCGATATTATGAAAATGTACCTTAAAATTGAGGACGGAGTAATAACCGATGTAAAGTTTAACACCTTCGGCTGCGGCTCGGCAATCGCCACCAGCTCTATGGCCACCGAAATGATAAAGGGAAAGCCGGTAGAAGAGGCGTTAAAGCTTTCAAATAAGGCGGTGGTTGAGGCGCTCGACGGTCTGCCCGCCCACAAAATACATTGCTCGGTTTTAGCCGAGGAGGCTGTAAAGGCGGCGCTTTACGACTACTATCAGAAGCACCCCGAGCTTCAAAAGCCGGAAGGTCTTCCCGACTGCGCCTCCTGCGGCGGCGACTGTTGCTCCTGTCATTAAAATTCAATTCAAAAGCCTTGCTCACAATCGGGCAAGGCTTTAATTATATAAAAAATTATGTCAAACTAAACCAAAAGATTTAATTGTTATTGGGCACAAAGTAAATTTTAAAAATAATTTAAACTAACTATTGACATTATGAGTTAAATATTATACTATTTGTAAACAAAAATTCAATAATGCCGAGGTGTTCGCCATGACGCAGGAAAAGCCAAAATTCGACCAGGATAAAATACTCAGGGAAGAGCAAACAATTCTCAACTGCTATTCGGGTAAAAAGCGCGGAACCGTTGCAACTCTTTTCAGGTTTTATAAAGGCAATTATAAAAACCTGGGTATCGCGGCGCTTATGTTTTTAGTAAAATCCTCGCCTACATGGATAATACCTTTAATAACCGCGGCAGTAATTGATATTGCAACCCAGCGCCCTGCTGATGCTCTGCGCCAATTTGTAATTTACGGCGCTGTTACCGTTTTGATTTTATTGCAAAATATACCCACACATACTATTTATATGATGTTTTTAAGCCGTGCGCAAAGAAGCGTTGAAGCGGGACTGCGCGGAGCTATGATAAGAAAGCTTCAACAGCTTTCCATAACCTTTCACAAGGAAATCGAATCGGGTAAAATACAATCTAAGGTAATGCGCGATGTCGAAGCGATAGAAAACTTTACAAGTCAGATTTTCACCACGGCAATTACCGTAATTGTGAATATGACAATTTCCCTTGTTATTGTAATCAACAAAAACATAGCCGTATTCTTTATGTTTCTTGTATGTATTCCGTTTACGGTACTGCTCAGCAATGTTTTTAAGAAAAAGATGAGGAAGCTTAGCCACAATTTCCGAAAGGAAATTGAAAACACCGCCTCGGATGTTCTTGATATGGAAGAGCTTATCCCCGTAACAAGAGCGCACGCACTTGAAAATCACGAGGTAAAAAAGCTTACAAGCTCTGTTGCCAGAATTGCTGAAAGCGGCTATAAAATGGATAAAATTTATGCCCTTTTCGGCTCGGTAAACTGGGTTATGTTTTCCCTTTTTCAAATGATTTGCCTGTTTTTCACGGGAATTTTAGCCTACCGCGGCAAAATAACAATCGGCGATGTCACATTATATCAGAGTTACTTTAATTCTCTTATAGCTCAGGTTTCAAGCATTATAGGGCTTTTGCCCATAATCGCAAAGGGTACGGAATCCATAAGCTCGATAGGCGAGATTTTATCCTCCGATGATGTTGAGAATAATAAAGACAAAATAAAAATCGAAAGCCTAAAGGGCGAATATGAATTTAAAAATGTCTGCTTTAAATATGATGATAAAACTCCCGTTCTGAATGACTTTTCACTTACGGTAAAGGCGGGAGAAACCGTGGCTCTTGTCGGAGAATCGGGTGCGGGAAAATCCACGGTGCTAAATCTTGTTATCGGTTTTAATAAGCTTGACAGCGGAAGCTTTAAAATCGACGGAACAGACGCGGAAAAGATTGATATGCGTTCATACCGCCGCTTTATATCGATGGTTCCGCAAACCTCAATTTTGTTTTCGGGCACTATAAGAGAAAATGTAACCTACGGAAGACGGCATGTTACAGACGAGCTCTTAAACTACGCCGTTAAAGCCGCAAGGCTTGAAAGCGTTATCGAAAAGCTGCCCGATGGGCTTGATACAAAGGTTGGCGAGCACGGAGCAAAGCTTTCGGGCGGACAGCGGCAAAGGATTTCAATAGCCAGAGCCATTATCAGAAATCCGCGGGTTATAATCTTTGACGAGGCGACAAGCGCCCTTGACTCTGTCACCGAAAGCGAAATTCAAAAGGCAATAGAAAATCTCACCGAAAACCGCACCACCTTTATTGTGGCGCACCGACTTTCCACAATCAAAAACGCCGATAAAATCGCGGTTGTGGATAACGGCCGCTGTGTTGAATACGGTACATACGATGAGCTTATGGCAAAGAAGGGACATTTTTATAAGTTAAAACAGATGCAGTCATAGAATAACAAAAAGCACCGAAAAATCGGTGCTTTTTAATCTTGCAAGCTTAATTAAGCATTTACCTTGTTGTAGCGTGTAACTAAGGCAGATTTCTTTCTTGCGGCGTTGTTCTTGTGGATAATTCCCTTAACAGCGGCCTGGTCTATCTTCTTAACAGCGGCGTTTACTGCTTCAGCCATATCGGCAGACTTAGCTTCAATCGCAGCGTCAGCCTTCTTAACAGCTGTTCTTAAAGCGGAACGGTAAGCCTTGTTATGCTCATAATTAGCCTTGCTTACTAAAACGCGCTTCTTTGCGGATTTAATGTTCGGCATTGTGACACCTCCTAACATTTGGCGTCCTAAGTATAACGCATTATACTCGGACTTAACTCACAGTACAAAATATGATACCACAAACCGACCGAAAATGCAACACTTTTTTCAAAAAATTATATTTTATCTGTGATTTAAACCGGCTGTAGAGGCTTCTCCCCTACGCAAGTTTATTTTGCCGTCATCCAACATCTAATATCTAACATCTAAAAATGACCGCGCGTGGGGCGCGGTCATTTGATTATCAGTTGCAGATTGTGATTTCTGTGTCCTTATCGAAGAGGTGAATCTTCGCGGTTTCAAGGGCGATTGTGATTTTATCACCCGGACGGGCGGTATTAGTCGGGCTAACGCGTGCGTTGATTGCCTGACCCTCACAGTTCATATAGAGGTAGGTCTCGGCGCCCATAAGCTCGGTAACCTCAACATTTGCCTCAATAACACCGTCCTTATTCTGTGCGATAAGGTCTTCCTCGTTGTGAACATTCTCAGGACGGATACCCATAATAACTTCCTTGCCCACATAAGCCTCAAGGCAGTTATCCTTATTCTTAGAAGCGGGGAGCTTAATCTTAAACTTAACGCCCGCGCGGGTCTTGGTATCCTCAGAGCCGAACTCTACCAAGTAGTCCTCGCCCTCTTTAAGGAGCTTAGACTCGATGAAGTTCATCTGCGGAGAGCCGATGAAGCCCGCAACGAAGAGGTTGCAAGGATAGAGGTAAAGGTTGTTCGGGGTATCAACCTGCTGAACAAGACCGCTCTTCATAACTACGATACGGGTACCCATTGTCATAGCCTCGGTCTGGTCGTGGGTAACATAGATAAAGGTTGTGCCGAGACGCTGATGGAGCTTAGAAATCTCGGTACGCATCTGCGCACGGAGCTTAGCGTCCAAGTTAGAGAGCGGCTCGTCAAGTAAGAATACCTTAGGCTCACGAACGATAGCACGACCTAACGCAACACGCTGACGCTGACCGCCCGACAAAGCCTTCGGCTTACGCTCTAATAAATGCTCAATATCAAGAATACGGGCAGCCTCTTCAACACGGCGCTTGATCTCATCCTTCGGAGTTTTGCGAAGCTTAAGACCGAAAGCCATATTATCAAAAACTGTCATATGCGGATAAAGCGCGTAGTTCTGGAAAACCATCGCGATATCGCGGTCTTTAGGAGCAACATCATTTACAAGTCTGTCCCCGATGTAAATTTCACCGTCGGAAATTTCTTCAAGACCTGCCACCATTCTTAAGGTTGTGGATTTACCGCAGCCTGAAGGACCTACAAGGATGATAAATTCCTTATCCTTGATTTCAAGATTGAAATCCGAAACAGCGGTAACACCGCCCGGATACCTTTTGTAAACATTACGCAAAGACAAGCTTGCCATTGAATGAACCTCCTGAAAATATTAGATTGACTTATTGTTATTATAACAAATTGAATTTTAAATTGCTATACAAAATATGTCCAATAATAAAAGTAATATTTTGTTTAATATGCGTTATTATGGCAATTTCAGTTAAAAAAAATAGGATTTAATTCACCAACCGATACTTCTGTGCATTCGCCGCACTGCAAATAATCAGGCAAAATATACTGACCTATCGCCTTTCTCTCAAGTGAGTTTACGCCGAGTCCCGCAACGCCTAACATTCGCTTTATCTGGTGGTACCGCCCCTCGCAGATTTTAATTTCCGCCGTTCTGCTGTCAAGCCTTTTAAGGTACGCTCTGCGGCAAACCGTACCGTCGGCTAAGGTTATTTCCCTTGAAAAAATATCAAACGTTTGCTCGGTAATATCGCCGTCAAGCACGGCTTTGTAGGTTTTAAAAATATTTTTCTGCGGAGACAGCACCCTGTGGGCGAAATCGCCGTCATTGGTGATTATGAGAAGTCCCGTGGTGTCCTTATCGAGCCTGCCGACCGGAAAAAGCCCCTTTCTCCTTAAATTTTCGGGCACAAGGTCTATAACGGTTTCCCTCGTCTTATCGGTTGAGGCGGAAAGCACCCCCGCAGGCTTATTCATAACAATGTATATATACTTCTTATAACAAACAGCCTGTCCGTCACAAAGCACGGCGTCCCTTTCGGGCTCAACCGAAAATTCAGGATTTTTTACCGTGCCGCCGTTTACGGTCACCCGCCCTCTGCGGACAGCCGTTCGGGCTTCCTTTCTTGAAATATTAAGCTGTGACGCGATAAGCTTATCAAGTCTTGTCTTAGGCATTTTACTTCCTCTCTATTGCCCTCATCTCCCCGTCTATTCTGACAGACGAGATATCTCCGCCTATAATATTATTGTCGGACACAATCAGATTTATAACCGTGTCCTCGCTGTCCGACAGGCGGTAGGTATAAACGCAGGCACTCTCCCCCTTATAACGGGATAAATCAAAGCCCGCGGTTTTCTGGAGACGGTTGTATTCACTGTATACATCCGAAAAAATCTCTGGAATTACTATTTCCTTTACCGAAACCGCCGTTTCATCAACCCTATAACCGAGCCCCGACAGATACTCGACCCTTAACGCATTTGTTGAGCCGTCGGTTCCGCCCGCCTTAATGGTAAAAAGCTGACCTATTATTATAAGCAACATTATAAGCGAAGCCAAAATAATGCAGAGCGATTTTTTGGACAGTGTAATAAAAAGCTTCATCGTTCTCACCCTCAGAAAATAATATGAGGGCGAAATGCGTTTTATTCTATTAGACAAACTGCGTGGGCGGAAATTCCGCTTAGGTTCCCCGTAAAGCCAAGCCCCTCCTCGGTGGTGGCCTTTACATTAACACAATCGGCAGGAATATTGCAGTCAAGCGCGATATTCTCCCGCATACTTTCGATAAACGGTGCAAGCTTCGGTTTTTGGGCTATTACCGTGGCATCTATATTAACAATATTATACCCCTTTTCCTTAAGGAATTCCACGGTTTTTCTAAGCAGTATTCTGCTGTCGATATTGTGAAATTCCTCGGCATTATCGGGAAAGTGCTTTCCGATATCGCCGAGAGCCGCCGCACCCAAAAGTGCGTCACATACGGCGTGCAATAAAACATCCGCGTCCGAATGTCCCAAAAGCCCCAATTCAAAGGGGATTTTAACACCGCCTAATATCAGGGGTCTGTCCTTTACCAGCCTGTGAACATCATACCCGTGACCTATTCTCATCCTTAAGCCTCCCCGTTTAGGCTGACGAGAGTCGAACCCGTCACGCCTGATATTTGAATAATTTTGTTCGTACTTGTCTCATCACTTGCAATACGCCGGTATTGCTGCGTTCTTCGACTTCGCCCGAATCAAAATTCTTCTAAATAGCAGGTCGAAGAGTTTGTGTCTCCGCCTTTTTTCGTCCTGCGAAGTCACGAATTTGCAGGAATACGCGGTATTTCAAAAATGAGTGCAAAGCAGGTGGGAAAAGTCGGTGACCCAAACCGTAACGGGTTCGACTCTCGTCAGCCTAACAAATACTCCGCGAGCCGCAAATCCTCGGGAGTGGTGATTTTTATATTGCGGTAGCTGCCCTTTACCGTGTGCACAGGGAAGCCCGCCGCCTCCATAACCGACATATCATCGGTGTATTTTGAAACATCGCCGATTTTTTCGATTGCCGCACGGTAGTCCGAGGTTCGCACTCCCTGCGGGGTCTGCACCGCGGCAAGGGAAGAGCGGTCGGGCGTATTTATAACCTTTCCGTCCTTATCCACTACCTTAAC
>JAXJVI010000153.1:0-2139 GCA_036308615.1 Acutalibacteraceae bacterium
CGTCGGTCTCGGCAGAATTAAGCTCCCTGCGGATTGCGTTAAGGTTTTTAAACTCCGCGTAGTACTCGTTTAAAATATCGCCGTTATTAGCCAGTGCGTCTATGTACCCTATATGGCTTTCGGGGTCTAAAAGCGCCTGACTGTCGTGCTGACCGTGAATATTTATAAGACTCTTGCCTATTTCCTTAAGCTCTGTCGCAGTCAACGGTCGGTCATTAAGCTTTATAATCCCCTTGCCTGTTGCGGAGAGCCGCCGCCTTATTACAATATTGCCGTCCTCATCGGGGGTAAAGCCGTGCTCCGCCAAAACTCCCGCAGTATAATCGTCAAAACAGCCGAAAACCGCCGAAACCTCCGCCGTATCGCACCCCGCCCTTATCAGCTCCTTTGAGGTACGCTCCCCCAAAACCGCGTTTATGGAATCGATTACTATTGATTTTCCGGCTCCCGTCTCCCCCGTCAAGATATTAAAGCCCTCTGAAAACTCAATATCCGACTGTTCGATAACCGCTATGTTTTCGATATGAAGAAATTTAAGCATTTTTCTTCCCCGTTATTTTAAAAGTTTATTAAGCTCCAAGGCAAGGCGCGCCGACTGAGGCTCGCCCGCAGTGACAATAATTATCGTATCGTCCCCCGCAAGGGATCCTAACATCATATCCCCAAACATTTCGTCAACCGTGACGCAGGCGCTCTGCGCCATACCGGTATAGCACTTAATAACCACATTGTTAAGGGAAAACGCCACGCTTTTTACCGACCTTGAAAACAGCTCGCGGTAGTGCTCCCTGTTCTGCATAACCGCCGTCGTCGGCTCGTTTGCGATATATCGGTAGTTGCCGTTTGCGTCGTGCCCCTTTACGATTCTAAGCTCCTTAATATCCCTTGAAACGGTTGACTGGGTGACATTGTAGCCGAGGGACAAAAGCTCGTTTTGCAGATCCTCCTGCGTTAAAAAAATCTTATTCTTTATTAGCTCAAGTATTTTTTCCTGTCTGTTGCTTTTCATTTACATACTCCTGCCGTCTCTGAATTTAACCGAAAGCGTTTTATAGAACGACCTGTCATTAAGCCTTAAGAGCTTAGCGGTTTGCTTTGATTTCTTTATATAAATCTCGGTATACGGTCGGACGGGACTTACCTTTCTGCCGTCCACCGTGAGATAAATATCTGTCCGCTTTTTGGAATACGCCTTTAATCTTACGGTGTTTTCGGTACCTAATAGAATAGGCTTTGCAGAAAGCGAATGTGAGCAAATAGGTGTAATACACATATTCTGCGTCAGCGGGTCTATTATGGGTCCCCCTGCCGACATTGAATAGGCGGTAGAGCCTGTCGGTGTGGAAAGTATAAGACCGTCCGCGCGGTAGTTGATATAATCCCTGCCTACCGCGACCGAAATATCTATAATTCTTGAAATAAAGCCGCTTGTTATGACCGCGTCGTTAAGCGCATTGTATTCGGCGAGCTTTTTCCCGTTTTCCACAACGCTTACCGACAGCATCATTCGGTTTTCGACAAAATACTCCCCTGTTTTAAGCTTTGAAATCAGCCCCAACTCGTTCTGCTCTATATTTGCAAGATAGCCCATTCTCCCCGCATTTATACCAAGCACCGGCTTGTTGTCAAAGGCGGCGCGCTTTGCGTAGCGGATTATCGTGCCGTCGCCTCCGATAGTAATTATAAAATCGGCGATTTTATAAAGCTGTTCCTCGGGCAGATGCTTAAAGTCCGCCCCCGCAATATTATCGGGAAGATAGCCCTCTATCCCCTCGTTTTTCAATATAACGCCGAGCTTTTCTACAACCTCGGCAGAGCCTCTTTTATCAAGATTAGGCAGAACCGCTACCTTCATATTTTCACTCCTTTAACGCCTTATAGGATTCCTCCACCAATTCCTCTGCGGTTATTTCACAAAGGGCTTCGGGATTTTCGCTCTTTTCTATAAAGCATAAATATTCGATATTGCCCTCGGGCCCCTTAATAGGTGAAAAATCAAGTCCCAAAAGCGAAAATTTATTTTCGTTAATAAGCTTAACAATTTTTTCTATAACCGCGATATGCACCGACTTATCCCGCACAACGCCCTTTTTGCCGACATTTTCTTTTCCCGCCTCAAACTGCGGCTTTATAAGACAC
>JAXJVI010000154.1:0-2261 GCA_036308615.1 Acutalibacteraceae bacterium
CCCTTGCCTCCCTCTGACGAGGGAGGTGGCTTTTTGCGTAAGCAAAAAGTCGGAGGGAGAGAAATAAAACCGCATAAAACCGCAACCTTTTCTCTCCCTCAGTCTCGCTTCGCTCGACAGCTCCCTCGTCAGAGGGAGCCGAAGTTGAGCTATTGCAAGTACCCCTACAAACCCCGATTTGTTTTTTACATTCTTATAACCATAAAATCTGTTGTTGATAATCCGCACACTTTATGGTAAAATTATTAATCGGCAATTAAAATATTTAAAGGAGAATTTTCCGTGACCGAATTAGAACGCGAAATTGGAAGACGGCGCACATTTGCGATAATATCCCACCCTGACGCGGGTAAAACCACACTTACCGAGAAGTTTCTTCTTTACGGCGGCGTGATACAGACCGCCGGCTCAGTTAAGGGAAAGGCGACCGCAAAGCACGCTGTTTCCGACTGGATGGAGCTTGAAAAACAGCGCGGAATTTCCATAACCTCTTCGGTAATGCAGTTTGAATATGAGGGCTACTGCATAAATATACTTGACACACCGGGACATCAGGACTTCTCGGAGGATACCTACCGCACCCTTATGGCGGCGGACAGTGCGGTTATGGTTATTGACGCGGCAAAGGGCATCGAGGCACAAACAAGAAAGCTTTTCAAGGTATGCGCTATGCGGCATATCCCGATTTTCACCTTTATTAACAAGCTTGACCGCGAGGCGAGAGACCCCTTTGAGCTGCTTGACGAGCTTGAAAAGGAGTTCGGCATAGGCACCTATCCCGTCAACTGGCCTATCGGGTGCGGGGTGAGCTTTAAGGGGGTTTTTGACCGTGACAAGCGGGAAATTTTAACCTTTAATGAGTTTCATAAGGGTCAGGAAAGGCTGAGCGCGATAAAATGCGACATCACCGATACCGAAAAGTTAGACGGGCTTATAGGCGAGTACCAGCGCGCCGAGCTTGTTGACCAGATAGAGCTGCTTGACGGGGCAAGCTTTGAATTTGACCTCAGTAAGGTGCGAAAGGGGGAGCTTACTCCCGTTTTCTTCGGCTCCGCGCTTACCAATTTCGGTGTAGAGCCCTTCCTTGAAAATTTTCTTAAAATGACGACTGCTCCCCTGCCCCGCATTTCGGAGGGCAAGGAAATTAGCCCCTTTGATGAGAATTTCTCGGCATTCGCCTTTAAAATTCAGGCGAATATGAACAAGAACCATCGCGACAGAATAACCTTTTTCCGCATATGCTCGGGTAAATTTGAGAGGGGTGCCGATTATTACCATGTTCAGGCGGGTAAAACCGTCCGCCTTTCCCAGCCCCAGCAGATGATGGCGGAGGAACGGCAGGTAATAAACGAGGCATACGCGGGGGATATTATCGGCGTTTTCGACCCCGGAATTTATTCTATAGGGGACACGGTGTGTTCGCAAAAAATGCAGGTTAAGTACGAGGGTATCCCCACCTTTGCTCCCGAGCATTTCGCCCTTATTGAGCAGAAGGACAGCCTTAAGCGAAAGCAGTTTGTAAAGGGCGTTGAGCAGATAGCTCAGGAGGGCGCGATTCAGATTTTCCGCGAGCCCAACACGGGTATGGAGCGGGTAATCGTGGGTGTTGTAGGCGTTTTGCAGTTAGAGGTGCTTGAATACCGCCTTAAAAACGAATACGGCGTTGATGTAATACGCAACGACCTGCCCTACCAATATATCCGCTGGGTCAAGAATAAGGATATTGATATGAAATCACTTAACCTTACCTCGGACACCAAGTGGGTTCAGGACTTTAAAAACAACAACCTTTTAATTTTCACGAGCGAGTGGAACATTAACTGGGCGGAGGAACGCAACGAGGGACTACTGCTGGAGGATTTCAGTAAGGATTAAATCAAATTAAAAACCGCTCCGAAAACGGGGCGGTTTTTTTAGAGCTGTAATCAGAAATTGTTATTGTTGTTATTGTTGTTCTTATTCTGATTATTATTTTGGTTGTTTTTATTCTGATTGTTGTTCTGGTTGTTCTTATTCTGATTGTTATTCTGGTTATTCTTGTTCTGGTTGTTGTTTTCCACCTAAATCACCCCGCTTTCAGATTTAGTATCTGCAAGGCGGGGTGAAATATACTATATACCGAATAATTTTTCCGTGTTTTGCCTTGCCGAGTTAAGCACGCCTTCAACCGTGGTGTTTCTTATCTCGGCAATTTTTTTCGCCGTATAATAAATCATCGCCGAATTATTTATTTCCCCCCGGTAGGGAACGGGGGTTAAATA
>JAXJVI010000155.1:0-5351 GCA_036308615.1 Acutalibacteraceae bacterium
CATCTCTACAAACCCCGATTGCCTTTTACAGCCCCTTGCTTTTTGCCGTATCTTAAAAATCAAGGGCTAAATATGCATTTTCGGGTTGAAATATTGCATATTTTCGTGTATAATATGTTTTGATATATAGCCTATGAAAGCAGGTGCGTTATGACAAGAAAGCAGGCAAGGGAAGAAGCTTTTATTCTTGTTTTTGAAAAGGAATTTAACGATAACGGTATCGAGGATATTTTAGAAGCCGCCGCTGAGGCGCGCGACCTTGTGCCCGATGATTATATAAACACGGTGTTTAGGGGAGTTTACGAGCATTTAGAGGAGCTTGATTCCCTTATTTCGGAAAGCTCGGTGGGCTGGAATATAAAAAGAATTTCCAAAACCGCCCTTTGTATTATGCGGCTTGCCATTTTTGAAATGAAATATTTAGAAGATATTCCCGTTTCGGTTTCCATTAACGAGGCGGTGGAGCTTTGCAAAAAATATGCAACCGAAAACGATGCGTCCTTTGTAAACGGAATACTTTCTACCGTGGCGAAAGCGCTTTAATATGGATATTAGAGCCATAACCGTAAAACAGCTTAATTTTTATGTCAAGTCGCTCCTTGAGGGCGATGTTCGCCTGCAAAGGGTGGCGGTCACGGGGGAGCTTTCAAATTTCAAAAGCCATTACGCGAGCGGTCATTTGTATTTCACCCTAAAGGACGCGGACGCGGCTATCCGTTGTGTTATGTTTCGCTCCTTTGCGGCACAAATACCCTTCGTACCTAAGGACGGTATGCAGGTGGTGCTTATAGGCAGAGCCTCTGTTTACGAGAAGGACGGTCAGTATCAGTTTTACGCCGAGCAGATGCTCCCTGTGGGCGAGGGCGATTTGGCGAGAGAGTTTGAGCGCATAAAGGCAAGGCTTGAAGCCAAGGGACTTTTTGACCCGCAGAATAAAATACCTTTACCTAAATTCCCGAAAAAAATTGCGGTGGTAACTTCCGAAACGGGCGCCGCGGTAAGGGATATTTTAAATATTCTCTCCAGACGGTGGCCTGTAACCGAGGTTGTAATGTGCCCTGTTTCGGTGCAGGGGACATCGGCAGTTCCCGAAATGCTTGACGCGCTCGACCGAATTTACCGTCTTCACGGTATCGATTTAATAATTATCGGCAGAGGCGGCGGTTCAGCCGAGGATTTAAACGAGTTTAACAGCGAGGCGCTGGCGGTAAAAATATCGGAATCGCCTATTCCGGTCATTTCGGCTGTGGGTCACGAAACCGATTTTTCGATAAGCGATTTTGTCGCCGACCTCCGTGCGCCTACCCCATCAGCGGCGGCGGAGCTTGCCGTTCCCGACAGTGAGGAAATAGTAAAAAGACTTCAAAAGTATGATTCCCTGCTTAAAGCCGCACTTACGGGGAAATATAATTATTGCTTATCAAGGCTTGAAAAAGCTATGTCGGGGGTATTTAAACGCCCCGAGGACTATATAATTAGCGTGAGAGCCGAGCGAGCGGACAGAGCCGCAGAAGGTCTTACAAACGCCTTCGCTTTTCTTTTAAACAAAAATGAGACGCGGCTTTTTACTGCGGCGGCGGGGCTTGACGCCTTAAGCCCCTTAAAGGTTTTGTCCCGAGGCTATGCGGTAGCGTCGAAGGACGGCAAAACGGTGAAAACCGCGGCGGAGCTCCGAAACGGAGACAGTATAAATCTTAAATTTGCGGACGGCGTTGCCGTTTGCGAGGTGAAAAAGGCAGAGAGTAATTTATGAGTAAGAATACCGATTTTGAAAAATCCCTTAACGAGCTTGAAAAAATAGTTGAAGAGCTCCAAAACGGCGATATTTCCCTTGACGAATCAATAAAGCTTTTTGAGCGCGGAATGGAGCTTTCGGGCGAATGCCGCAAAACCCTTGAAACCGCGCGGCAGAAGATAACCTCACTTACAAAGGAGGAGCAGGAAAATGGAGATAAATGATTTATTTGATAATCTGCTCCCGAAAATCGAACAAAGGCTCTGCGAGCTTATACCCGAAAAGGGGGATAATTTTTCGGCGGCGCGAAGTGCTATGCGGTACAGTCTGCTAAACGGCGGAAAAAGGATAAGACCCGTTTTACTGCTTGAATTTTATAAGCTTTGCGGCGGCGAGGGGGACGGCGCCCTTAATTTCGCCGCGGCGATTGAGATGATACATACCTATTCCCTTATTCACGACGACCTGCCCTGTATGGACAACGACGATATGAGGCGTGGTAAGCCCTCTTGTCATAAGGCGTTCGGAGAGGACACCGCCCTGCTTGCGGGAGACGCGCTTTTGACCCTTGCCTTTTCGGCGGCGGCAAAAACCGAAAACATACCGCCCCGGCAGGTTTTAAGGGCAATTTCCGTGCTTGCCGATAATGCGGGAATAGACGGTATGGTCGGCGGTCAGGTTATGGATTTAAGGCTTGAAGAAACAGGGGCAACGGCAGATGAGCTCAAAGAAATGTACCTTAAAAAAACCTCCTGCCTTTTAAAGGCGGCGGCTGTGTGCGGCTGTGTGCTGGCGGGCGCGGATGATGAGTATATTAAGTATGCTTCGGAATACGCCGACAGCTTAGGGCTCGCTTTCCAGATAATCGACGATATTCTCGACTGCACCGCCGATGAGGCTACACTCGGCAAGCCGATAGGCAGTGATGAGAAAAACGGCAAGACCACATATGTCACCCTTTACGGCATAGAGGGCGCACGCAAAAGGTCTAAAGAGCTTTCTCAAAATGCCGAAAATCTGCTTGATAATTTTAAGGGAGACAGTACCAATTTAAAGGAGCTTACAAAGTATCTGCTTAACCGAAGCTATTAAAAGGAATGTTTAATAATTGGAATATAAGCTGTTATGCAAAATAAAATCACCCGATGATGTAAAAAAGCTCAACGAAGCTCAAATATCCCTTCTGTGCGAGGAGATACGGGACTGCATAGTATCGACCGTTGCCAAAAACGGCGGGCATTTAGCCTCCAATTTAGGCGCGGTTGAGCTTACCGTTGCGCTCCACAGAAGCTTTTCCTCCCCCGACGACGCGATTGTTTTCGATGTGGGGCATCAATGCTATACCCATAAGCTTTTAACAGGTCGGTTTGAAGCTTTTTTGACGCTTCGTACCGAAAACGGTCTTTCGGGCTATATGAAGCCTAACGAGAGCGAGCACGACCCCTTTATTACGGGGCATAGCAGTAATTCTATCTCCGCCGCCTACGGCATTTACCGCGCGAAAAGACTTAAGGGAGAAAGCGGTACGGCGGTCGCCGTGATAGGGGACGGCGCAATGACGGGCGGTATGGCGTACGAGGCGCTTAACAATGTCGGCAGCGGAAGAAATAATTTTATTGTTGTGCTCAACGATAATAAAATGTCGATTTCGCGTAATGTCGGCGCGCTTGCCCGCAGTCTTACCAAAATGCGCAACAAGCCGCACTATCATCATTTTAAGTATAAAATTAGCCGATTTTTAACGGCGATACCCGTTATCGGAAAACCGATTAATAACCTTGTTTTTACAATTAAAGAAGATATTAAGGGGATTGTCTATAAGAATAATTTCTTTACGGCGCTTGGCTTTAATTATTTAGGCCCCGTGGACGGGCACAATGTAAAGGCTATGGAACAGCTTTTTGATATAGCAAAAACCTACTCCCGTCCCTCGCTTATTCATGTTATAACCACCAAGGGCAAGGGGTATTCCTACGCCGAATCTTCGCCTAAAAATTATCACGGCGTTTCCCCCTTTGATGTTGAAAGGGGTGCTGTTGACAGCGGCAAGGTTACATTTTCGGATGTGGCGGGAGCGGCGCTTTGCTCTATTGCCGAAAAGGACGGTAAAATCTGTGCTATAACCGCGGCTATGACCTCGGGAACCGGGCTTACCGCCTTTGCGGGAAAGTATAAAAACCGATTTTTCGATGTCGGCATTGCGGAACAGCACGCCGTAACCTTTGCGGCAGGCTTAGCAAGCGCGGGAATGAAGCCCTTTTTTGCGGTTTATTCTTCATTCCTACAGCGCGGCTTTGATCAGGTGATACACGATATTGCCATAGGGGGCTTCCCTGTGAGACTGCTTATCGACCGCGCGGGAATAGTCGGCGAGGACGGCGAAACCCATCAAGGACTGTTTGATGTGCCGTTTTTAACCACGGTTCCTAATATGACGGTGTATTCGCCTTGTTATTATAAGGAGCTTGAAAACGATATTAAGCGCGCCGCCGAAGGGGACGAAATCTGCGCTATACGCTATCCCCGCGGCTGTGAAAAGGAAGAGCCCGACTGTGATTTTTCTTCCGATTACACATTTGTTAAGGGAGAGGGGAAAAAGCTTATTATAACCTATGGCAGGCTTTTCTCCGACGCGCTTGAGGCAAAGAAAAAATACCCTGAGCTTAATATTTTAAAGCTTAATAAAATTTATCCGATAAACGATGAATGTTTCTCGGAAATTGAGGACTACCGTGAAATACACTTCTTTGAAGAGGGGATAAAAAACGGCGGAATAGGCGAGCTTTGCGGGGCAAGGCTTTTGGAGGACGGCTTTAAGGGCAAATATAAAATTCACGCGATAGACGGTAGGTTTGTTCCCTGCGCGGCGGTTTCCTCCGCGATAAAATCAAACGGACTGGATTGCGAAAGTATGCTAAGGGCGGTAAATTATACAGATGAGCGAAAAGCAGAGACTTGATGTGGCGCTTACTGAGCGCGGATACGCCGAAAGCCGAGAAAAGGCAAAGGCGCTTATTATGGCGGGCATAGTGTATGTAAACAACCAAAAATCAGACAAGGCGGGAAACACCGTAAAGCCCGACGATATTATAGAGGTTAGGGGAGAAACCCTTAAATATGTAAGCCGAGGGGGACTTAAGCTCAGTAAAGCAATGAAAAGCTTTAATATCTCGCTTGACGGATGTATTTGTGCCGATATAGGCGCGTCAACCGGCGGCTTTACCGACTGTATGCTTCAAAATGGAGCGGCTAAGGTTTATTCGATAGATGTCGGTTACGGTCAGCTTGCTTGGAAGCTTAGAACCGACAGCCGTGTTGTAAACCTTGAACGCACAAATTTCCGATATGTTACAAAGGAGCAGGTTCCCGACGAGCTTGACTTTGCCTCGGTTGATGTTTCCTTTATCTCGCTTTACCACATTTTTCCCGTGCTTCGCACCCTTTTAAAGGAGGGCGGCAGGGCGGTTTGCCTTATAAAGCCGCAGTTTGAGGCGGGGAAGGAAAATGTAGGAAAAAAGGGAGTTGTGCGTGATAAAGCGGTGCATATCGCAGTTATTGAAAAAATAACGGCATTAATTGCCGAAAATAAATTTTCGCTTTTGGGACTTGATTTTTC
>JAXJVI010000156.1:0-10353 GCA_036308615.1 Acutalibacteraceae bacterium
GCACAACGGGACTTAGAATTTACGAAAGGCTTGAAAGCAGAAAGGATATTGAGCTTATACGCCTTTCCGAGGAATTAAGAAAAGATATTAATGCGCGCAAAACGGCATTAAACCAAGCGGATATTGCCTTTCTCTGCCTGCCCGACGCGGCGGCGATAGAGGCGGTGTCCCTTGTTGAAAATGATAATACCGTTATAATCGATACCTCCACCGCCCACCGCACTAATCCCGACTGGGCGTACGGCTTTCCCGAATTATCGGCTGAAAATGAGCAAAAAATCACGGCTTCAAAGCGCATAGCCGTCCCCGGCTGTCACGCAAGCGGGTTTATCTCCCTTGTTTTCCCCCTTATAAAGGCGGGAATTTTAGATAAAAATACTTTGCTCACCTGCTTTTCGGTAACAGGCTATTCGGGCGGCGGCAAAAAGATGATTGCCGAGTATGAGAGCGAGGAAAGAGACCCGTTATTATCCGCTCCCAGACAGTACGGAATAGCGCAAAAGCATAAGCACCTGCCCGAAATGACGGCGGTTTGCGGACTTGAAAACCAGCCTATATTCTCCCCCGTTGTAGCCGATTTTTACAGCGGTATGACCGTGACCGTTCCGCTTTTTAAAGCCCAAATAAAGGGCACGGCGGAGGACATTAAAAAGGTATATAAGGAAAAATACAACAGTTCTGTTGTAAATTACAAAGAGGAGTTTGACGAGGGCGGATTTGTCTCGGCAAACAGGCTTACAGGTCGGGACAGCATGGAAATTTCGGTCTCGGGCAACGAGGAGCGGATTTTGCTTATCTCCCGCTATGACAACCTCGGCAAGGGCGCATCTGGCGCGGCGGTTGAGTGTATGAACATAGTAATGGGCGTAGGTAAAACCACAGGTCTTGAATTATAAATTATAGGAGCAAAAAAATGGAAATAATTTCGGGCGGCGTTTGCGCCGCAAAGGGCTTTAAGGCGGCAGGGGTACACTGCGGCATTAGGAAAAACCGCACTAAGCGTGATTTATCCCTTATATTCAGCGAAAAAAAGGCGACCGCCGCCGCGGTTTACACAACAAACCTTGTAAAGGGCGCTCCCCTTACGGTCACAAAGGAGCATATTGCCGACGGCTTTGCACAGGCGGTAATCTGCAACAGCGGAAACGCCAACACCTGCAACGCGAACGGTATTGAAATTGCCGAGCAGACCTGCGAATTATTAGGTAGAGAGCTTAATATCCCCGCCGAGGATATAGTTGTCGCCTCTACGGGAGTTATAGGTCAGCCCCTTGATATTACGCCGATTAAAAACGGCATACCCGAGCTTGTTTCGTCACTTTCAGAAAACGGAAGCGAACAGGCGGCGGAGGGCATTATGACCACCGACACTAAGATTAAAGAGGTCGCCGTATCCTTTAATATCGGCGGTAAGGAGTGCAAAATCGGCGGTATCGCAAAGGGCTCGGGTATGATTCACCCGAATATGGCGACAATGCTTGTGTTTATCACCACCGACTGCAACATAAGTGCCGAAATGCTTAAAAAGGCGCTGTCAAGCGATATCAGGACCACCTTTAATATGGTAAGCGTTGACGGCGATACCTCAACAAACGATATGGTTACCCTGCTTGCCAACGGTATGGCGGAAAATAAGGAAATTACTGCCGAGGGCGAGGACTTTGATACCTTTATGAAAGCCCTTAACACCGTAACTGTCTATCTCTGCCGCAGAATCGCGGGGGACGGCGAGGGCGCGACAAAGCTTATAGAATGCAAGGTATCGGGCGCCGAAACCGAGGAAACCGCAAAAACGGTGGCAAAATCGGTTATCTGCTCCTCCCTTACAAAGGCGGCGATGTTCGGCGCGGACGCTAACTGGGGCCGCGTGCTTTGCGCTATCGGCTATTCGGGCGCGAAGGTTGATGTTAACAAAATAGATGTTTCCTTTAAATCACAGAAGGGTGAAATCCCTGTTTGCGAAAAGGGTGCGGGCATACCCTTCAGCGAGGAAAAGGCAAAGGAAATTTTATTAGAGGACGAAATTGAAATTCTTGTAGCCTTAAATTCGGGCGAATATTCCTCCACCGCGTGGGGCTGTGACCTAACCTACGATTATGTTAAAATTAACGGAGACTATAGGACTTAAAGGTGATAAAAATGGCTCTTGAGCTTTCAAACGCGCAGCGTGCCGAGGTTTTAACCCAGGCGCTGCCTTATATTCAGAAATACTATAAAAAAATAGTGGTTATCAAGTACGGCGGCAACGCTATGATAAACGAGGAATTAAAACAGCAGGTAATGGAGGACATAGTGCTCCTTTCCCTTATCGGGGTAAAGGTGGTGTTGGTGCACGGCGGCGGTCCTGAGATTACCGATATGCTTAAAAAAATCGGCAAGGAATCAGTTTTTGTGGACGGACTGCGCGTGACCGATAAGGAAACCGCGGATATTGTACAAATGGTGCTTGCGGGTAAGATTAATAAAAGCCTTGTCAACCTTCTTGAAATAAAGGGCGGCAAGGCCATGGGCATTTCGGGTATGGACGGTCATATGATTGAGGCTGTACCTAAAAATGAGAAATTAGGCTTTGTCGGAAAGATAACCAAGGTGAATGTTGAGCCGATTATCGACCTTTTAGAACACGGATATATCCCCGTTGTCTCAACAGTGGGCTGTGACGGGGACGGAAATGTTTATAATATAAACGCCGACACCGCCGCCGCATATATCGCGGGAGCTATGAACGCCGAAAGACTTATTACAATGACCGATATTGAGGGGATTTTGCGGGATAAGGACGACCCCGATTCCCTTATTCCCTGCGTTGATATTGAAAAGGCAGGGGAGCTGTTCCGTGACGGCACGATTTCGGGCGGTATGATACCCAAGGTTGAGTGCTGTATCGAGGCTATTCACCGCGGGGTTAAAAAGGTGATTATTTTAGACGGCAGAGTGCCCCACGCATTGCTTATTGAGACCCTTACCGACGAGGGCGCGGGCACAATGGTTACAGGAGACAAAAATGATGAGCGTTAAGCAAAAGGACAGCGAATTTATCGCCTCTACATACGCCCGCTTTCCCCTTGTTATAACCGAGGGAAAAGGCTCGCTTTTAAGGGACGAGGAGGGCAAAGAGTACATAGATTTAGGCACGGGTATCGCAGTAAACACCTTCGGCGCGGCGGATGACGAGTGGATAAACGCCGTGACAGAGCAGTTAAATAAAATTCAGCACACCTCAAATTTGTATTTTACAAAGCCCGATACCGAGCTTGCCGAGATGCTCTGTAACCGCACGGGGCTTAAAAAGGTTTTCTTTTCAAATTCGGGGGCGGAGGCAAACGAGTGTGCCATAAAGACAGCCCGCAAATACGCCGCCGAGAAAAAGGGTGCGGAATATAATACAATTATCACCCTTAAAAACAGCTTTCACGGCAGAACAATAACCACCCTTGCCGCAACGGGTCAGGAGGTCTTTCATAAGGACTTTTTACCCCTTACCGAGGGCTTTGTTTATGCCGAGGCGAATAATATAGATGACTTAAAGCTTAAGGTTAATGAAAATAAGGTTGCCGCAATTATGTTTGAGACCGTTCAGGGCGAGGGCGGCGTAATGCCCTTAACAAAAGAATTTGTTTCAGCCATAGCAGAGATAGCGGAAAAAGAAGATATTTTAATGATTGCCGACGAGGTGCAGACCGGCAACGGCAGAACAGGTATGCTCTACGGCTATATGAACTATCGTATAACCCCCGATATAGTCTCCACCGCAAAGGGCTTAGGGGGCGGACTGCCTATAGGAGCCACCCTTTTAGGCGATAAGGTTAAGGATGTGCTTACGGCGGGTTCGCACGGCTCTACCTTTGGGGGCAACCCCGTATGCTGTGCGGGAGCGCTTAATATTTTAAGCCGTATTGACGATGCTCTTTTAGCCGAGGTTAGGAAAAAATCGGAGTATATTATAAGCGAGCTGTCCGAAGCTAAAGGTGTAAAATCGGTCACGGGTATGGGTTTAATGCTCGGCATAGAGACCGAAAAGGACGCAAATGAGGTAATAGATTACTGCCGTGAAAAGGGCGTGCTTGTGATAAAAGCCAAAACCAAGGTGCGCCTACTCCCCGCCCTTAATATCCCGTGGGAACAGCTTAAAACCGCGATACAAATACTTAAAAAAGCCTGTGAATAGGAGAATAAATATGGATTTTAAAGGAAAAAGCTTTTTAAAGCTGCTTGATTTTTCCGCTGAGGAAATTGCCTGCCTCTTAGACCTTGCGGCGGAGCTTAAATACAAAAAGAAGAACGGTATTCCCCACAATATCTGCGCGGGCAAGAACATTGCGCTTATATTTGAAAAAACAAGTACGAGAACCCGTTGCAGCTTTGAGGTTGCCGCCCATGACCTCGGTATGGGGGTGACCTACCTTGACCCTACCGGCTCTCAGATAGGCAAAAAGGAAAGCATTGCCGACACTGCCCGTGTTTTAGGCAGAATGTTTGACGGTATCGAGTACCGGGGCTACGGTCAGGAAATAGTTGAGGATTTGGCGAAATACGCGGGGGTTCCGGTATGGAACGGGCTTACAAACGAATTCCACCCCACCCAGATTTTAGCCGATTTCCTTACAATTAAGGAGCATTTCGGAAAGCTTAAGGGAATAAACCTTGTCTATATGGGGGACGCCCGCTACAATATGGGCAACTCCCTAATGGTGGGCTGTGCTAAAATGGGACTTAATTTTACCGCCTGTGCCCCCGAAAAGTATTTCCCCGATAAGGAATTGGTCGAGACCTGCAAGGAAATTGCCGAACAGAGCGGCGCTACCCTTACCTTTGAGACCGACCCGATGAAAGCCACCAAGAACGCCGATGTAATCTACACCGATGTTTGGGTTTCGATGGGCGAGCCGATAGAGGTTTGGGAAGAGAGAGTAAAGGAGCTTTCCCCCTATCAGGTAAACGAAAAGCTTATGGCGAACGCGGGCGAAAAGGCGGTATTTATGCACTGTCTCCCCGCTTTCCACGACCTTAAGACTACTGTAGGCAAGGAAATGGGCGAAAAATTTTCGAGAGACTGCTTTGAGGTGACCGACGGCGTGTTTGAGTCTACGCAGTCGATAGTGTTTGACGAGGCAGAGAACCGTATGCACACAATTAAGGCGGTAATGGCCGCAACTTTAGGTTAAGAATATGGAAAAAAAGGCATATTTGGTATTAGAGGACGGGACGGTCTTTGAGGGCTACTCCTTCGGAGCGCAAAAGGACGCTGTAGGCGAGCTTGTTTTCACAACGGGTATGTGCGGATATATCGAGACCCTTACGGACGAGAGCTACTTTGGGCAGATTGTACTGCAGACCTTCCCGATGATAGGAAATTACGGCATAATCCCCGAGGATTTCGAGGGGGAGTGCTCGGTAAAGGGCTATGTTGTGCGGGAAAAATGCGATAATCCGTCGAATTTTCGGTGCAAGGGTACCCTTGACGGCTTTTTAAAGGAAAAGGGAATCCCCGCGATTTACGGGGTGGACACCAGAGCCATAACCAAAATTATCCGCGAGCACGGGGTTATGAACGCTGTAATTTGCGGTGAAATCCCCTCCGATTTAAGCGAAGTTAAGAATTATAAAATTATCGGCGCGGTGGAGAGTGTAACGGCTAAAGACGCAAAGCTTTACCCCGCCGAGAACGAAAAATTCAAGGTCACCCTTATCGATTACGGCGCAAAGCGCAATATTATAAGGGAATTAAATAAACGGGGCTGTAGTGTTACGGCAGTACCCGCTGCTACTACAGCGGAAGAAATTTTAAAAACCGACCCTGATGGTATTATGCTTTCAAACGGCCCGGGCGACCCCGCCGAAAACCTTTTTCAGATAGAGGTAATAAAGGAGCTCGCGGGTAAAAAGCCCATTTTCGGCATTTGCCTCGGTCATCAGCTTTTGGCGCTGGCTATGGGGGCCCAAACCGAAAAGCTTAAATACGGTCACAGGGGGGTTAACCAGCCCGTAAAGGAAGTAAAGGGCACACGCACCTATATCACAAGCCAAAATCACGGTTACGCCGTGGTAAAGGGGAGCGTTAAAAGGGGTAAAATCAGCTTTATCAACGCTAATGACGGCACCTGCGAAGGGATAGATTATGAGGATATAAACGCCTTTTCGGTACAGTTCCACCCCGAGGCGGCGTCGGGACCGCACGACACGTCCTTTTTGTTCGACCGCTTTATAAAGCTTATGGAGGAAAAATAAATGCCTTTTGATAAAAGTATAAAAAAGGTTTTGGTTATAGGCTCGGGTCCTATCGTTATAGGTCAGGCGGCGGAGTTTGACTACGCGGGGGCGCAGGCGTGCCGTGTGCTAAGGGACGCGGGCGTTAATGTGGTGCTTGTGAACTCCAACCCCGCCACCATTATGACCGACAAGGCGTTAGCAGACGAAATATACTTAGAGCCCCTTACCGAGGAAACCGTAAAACGCATTATTTTAAAGGAAAAGCCCGACAGTCTTTTGGCGGGCTTGGGCGGTCAAACGGGACTTACCATTGCAATGCAGCTTGACAAGGACGGCTTTTTGGCGGAAAACGGCGTGCGGCTTATCGGCACTAACGCCGAGGCTATCGACAAAGCCGAGGACAGGCAAATGTTTAAGGACACTATGGCTGAAATCGGCGAGCCGACAATCCCCTCGGACATTGCAAACGATATTGATACGGCGCTCTCTATTGCCGAAAGGATAGGCTACCCTGTAATAGTGCGCCCCGCCTTTACCTTAGGCGGAGCGGGCGGCGGTGTTGCGAATAATGCGGACGAGCTTAAAATTATAGCCAAAACAGGACTTGACTTATCCCCAATCACCCAAATACTTGTGGAAAAGTACATCTTCGGGTGGAAAGAGATTGAGTTTGAGACTATGCGCGACTGCGCGGGAAATGTTATAGCGGTCTGCAGTATGGAGAACTTCGACCCCGTAGGCGTTCACACGGGGGACAGTATTGTTGTCGCCCCCGCGCTGACCCTTTCGGACAAGGAGTATCAGATGCTCCGTAGTGCGGCGCTTAACATTATTTCCGCTCTCGGTATTGTGGGGGGCTGTAACTGCCAGTTCGCCCTTAACCCCGACAGCTTTGAGTACGCGGTAATTGAGGTTAACCCCAGAGTTTCGCGCTCTTCTGCCCTCGCTTCTAAGGCGACAGGCTACCCGATTGCGAAAATCACCACCAAAATCGCCCTCGGCTACACTTTAGACGAAATCACCAACGATATTACGGGCAAAACCTGCGCCTGCTTTGAGCCGGCGCTCGACTATGTTGTGGTAAAGTTGCCCAAATGGCCCTTTGATAAATTTGTGGGCGCTTCCCGAAAGCTCGGTACTCAAATGAAAGCCACGGGCGAGGTTATGGCGATAGGCGAAAGCTTTGAAGAGGGCATTATGAAGGCGGTAAGGGGTGCGGAAATCTCCCTTGACACCCTGAATGCCGCTCCCGTTTCAAGCCTTGATATTAAAGAGAGGCTTAAAATCGCCGACGACCGCCGTTTATTCACGGTTTTTGAGGCGCTTAAAAGCGGAATTTCGGTGGACGAAATATTTGAAATTACCCGCATTGACCGCTTTTTCCTTCATAAGCTCCTAAACCTTGTAAACTATGAAAAGGAAATCGAAAAGGGCATTAATGAAAGCCTTTATTTAAAGGGCAAGAAGTTAGGCTATACAGATAAAGCCTTAAAGCGCATTTCGGGTGCGGCGGCTTTGCCCGAAATGAACGCCGCCTACAAAATGGTTGATACCTGCGGTGCAGAGTTTGACGCAGTGACCCCCTATTTTTACTCAACCTTCGGAAACGAATGCGAGGCGCGCTCCTTTAAGCGCTCGGGCAAGCCGGTTATTATGGTTTTAGGCTCGGGGCCTATCAGAATCGGTCAGGGAATAGAGTTTGACTATTCCTCGGTGCATTGCGTTTGGACGCTGAAAGAGGCGGGATATGATGTTGTAATCGTCAACAACAACCCCGAAACCGTTTCCACCGATTACGACACGGCGGACAGGCTTTATTTCGAGCCCCTTACGGACGAGGATGTAATGAATATTATCAAGGTCGAAAAGCCGGTAGGGGTGGTTGTGGCTTTCGGCGGGCAGACCGCTATTAAGCTTACAAAATTCTTGGATAATAGCGGTATACCCATTCTCGGCACCTCAGCGGAGGGAATAGATCTTGCGGAGGACAGGGAGCGGTTTGACGAATTACTCGAAAAATTCTCCATAAAAAGACCTAAGGGCGTCGGGGTAAATACCTTAGACGAGGCAATTAAGGCCGCAAACAGCTTAGGCTTCCCCGTGCTTTTGCGCCCCTCCTATGTTATCGGCGGGCAGAATATGAAGATAGTCCACAACGAGGACGAGGTTAAGGTTTATATGGAGCGCATTTTGGCGCAGGGCATAGACAACCCCGTGCTTGTGGATAAATATATGGCTGGCAAGGAGTTAGAGGTTGATGTTATCTCGGACGGCAAGGATGTGCTTATCCCCGGCGTTATGCAGCATATCGAGCGGGCGGGGGTACACAGCGGCGACTCAATAGCCGTTTACCCGCCCTACAGCATTAACGATAAAATGATGCGCCGTATTGTGGATTGCTCCGAAAAGCTGGCGCTGGCATTAGGCACTAAGGGGCTTGTAAATATTCAATACCTTATTTATAATAACGAGCTTTATGTTATTGAGGTCAACCCCAGAGCCTCCCGCACCGTGCCCTATATCAGCAAGGTGACGGGCGTGCCGATGGTGGACATTGCCTCAAGAGTTATGACAGGCAGTACCCTTAAGGAATTAGGCTGCGGCACGGGACTGCACAAAATCCCGCCATATTTTGCCGTTAAGGTGCCGGTATTCTCCTTTGAAAAGCTCAATGATGTAAATTCCTACTTAGGGCCCGAAATGAAATCTACAGGCGAGGTTTTAGGACTCGGAAAAACCCTTACCGAAGCCCTCTTTAAGGGGCTTACCGCGGCGGGAATGACCCTTAAATCCTCCGTTTTACAGAAAGATGTCGGCGTGCTTTTAAGTGTTGACACCCACGATCAGCACGAGGTGGTATCCCTTGCTAAAAAGTTCTACGATTTAGGGCTAAAGCTTTACGCCACCGCCGAAACCGCCGAGACGATAAGAACCCTCGGCATTAATGTGACCGAAATTGCGGGAATTAAGGAAAGCGACAACGCCTTTAAGCTATTGGAAAAGGGCGACATAAGCTATATTATCTACACAGGTGCACTTATGGACTCCACCGTGGAGGATTATATCGCCCTTCACAGGCGGGCTTTGCAATTATCAATCCCCTGCCTTACCTCCCTTGATACGGCGAACGCCCTTGCGGATATTACCGCCGCCCGCTACAATCAGCAAAACACCGAGCTTGTGGATATCAACGATATGAGAACCGAAAGGCAACGTCTCAAATTTTCTAAAATGCAGGCAACGGGCGATGACTACATTTTTATCGAAAATTTTGATAATTCCATCACCTGTCCCGAATCGCTGTGCATTAGCCTTTGTGACCGTCATTTAGGCATAGGCGGCTTTGGAATTGTGCTTATTGAAAAATCGGAGGTTGCCGACGCTAAAATGCGTATATTCAACCGCGACGGCTCGGAGGGTAAAATGGCGGGCAACTGCATACGCTGTGCCGCGAAATACCTTTACGATAACGGCTATGCTTCGGGCGAGAATATAACTATCGAGACCGCAAGCGGCGTAAAGAGCTTAGAGCTTTACACTTTGGGGGGTAAGGTCACCCTCGCCTCGGTGGATATGGGCAGGGCGCGCTTTGAAACAAAGGAATTGCCCTCTACAATAAATGCCGATAGGCTTGTAGATTACCCCGCTATGATAGGGGATAAGATTTACAACATAACCTGCGTGAATGTCGGCAATCCCCACTGTGTGCTTTTCTGCGACAGTATAGAGGATATCGACATTGAAACGGTAGGACCGAAATTTGAAAACGCCCCGATTTTCCCCGAGCGGATAAATACCGAGTTTGTGCGCTTTGTAAATAAAAACACCCTTAAAATGCGGGTGTGGGAGCGCGGAAACGGCGAAACCTCCGCCTGCGGTACGGGTGCCTGCGCCGCGGTTGCCGCCGCCTGCGAGACCGGCAAGTGCAACAAAGGAGAGGACATCACCGTAAAGGTAAAGGGCGGCGACCTTATTGTTAATTACACCGACGAGCGCATAACCCTTACGGGTGACGCGGTACTTGTATTTAACGGTGTTACGGAATATTAAGCAAAAATAAAATAAACAAGCTTGGCAAAAGCAGGAAAATAAGACTAATGCCAAGCTTGTTTGCTTTTTAAGAGACAAATCGGGGTTTGTAGA